>DATKEE010000223.1:0-5529 GCA_035544555.1 Candidatus Methylomirabilota bacterium | reverse complement strand
TGACCGGCTTCCTCCCGTTCCCCGGCGGTTCCGCCACACGGAATAGAAGCGCATCGGGCTGAAACCGCCGGCCTCCGCAATCCGGACATTCGCGATACGCTCGATAACGCGAGAGCAACACGCGAACGTGCATCTTGTAGGACTTGGACTCGAGCGAACGGAAGTAACCCCGCACGCCATACCAGGCCTTCGGCCATTCATGCGCCGCGTCCTTCCCGTAATCGGCATCTCCCTGAATCACCCATTCCTGCCACTTCACCGGCAGATCCTGAAACGGCACATCCGTCGCCACCCCCCTCTTCCGGCAGAACTTCATCAAATCCGTCTGACATTCCCGGCTCAATCCCGTCTGCCAGGGCTTGACCGCGCCCCCGGCCAGAGTCCGCCCCCGGTCCGGGATGGCCAGATCGTAATCAATGTGAATGATCCGCCCAAACCCGCGGCAGGCCGGACAGGCGCCCAGCGGATGATTGAAACTGAACAACGCCGGGGTGGGCTCCCGGTAATCCACATCACATGACGCGCAATGAAACCGGTTCGAAAACCGCCGTGAATCGGTGATCCGAAACGGCGGCCCTTCAACCGCGTGAACCGTCAGCGCGCCCTTTCCGAAATGATACGCCTGTTCGCACGCCTCGATGAATCGCGCGCGTTGCTCCGGCGCCGGACGCAGCCGGTCCTGAATGATCCTCAAATGGGTTGGCGCTGAACCGGCCAGCCGAGCCCCTGCCTCGTCCACCCGCAATGGCTCACCCTCCCACATCAACCGCTGATACCCCTGCCGCGCGATCAACGCCAGGCTCTCTTCCAGGCCCAGCTTGTCCGACAACGGCAGATCGAACGTGATCAGCACCTCCGGTCCCGAAGGCCAGTCGAGCGCCTCGTGCAACACCAGTTCGCGTTCCTCCTGCCTCTTGCCCAACCCCGCCACCCCCGCTTCGCCTCGTGACTTTGTCACCGTCTCCCAGACCTGCCGCGGAGTTTCCTTCCGCACCGGCCGGCCGCACTGTCGGCAATGCAACACAGCCAGTTCCGGCCACAGCAGCTTCATGTGGTCGCAGACCTCCGTCATCGTTCCCACCGTCGAACGGGTGCTCTTGACGGTGTTCCGTTGCTCGATCGCAATGGCCGGCGGAATTCCCTCGATGCTGTCCACCCGAGGCTTGTCCATCCGATCGAAAAACTGCCGCGCATACGGCGAAAAGGTTTCAATGTAGCGCCGCTGCCCCTCCGCGAACAGGGTGTCGAACGCCAGCGAACTCTTCCCCGAACCGCTCAATCCCGTGATCACTATCAGCCGGTTCAACGGCAGATCGAGATCGAATCCCTTCAAATTGTTGTGGCGCACCCCGCGCAATCGAATCGCGGGAAGCGCGGACGTCTTCGGCATGGTCGCGGAATGTAGGGGCGGCCCCCACGATGTCAAACCTCAGGGAGCAGCTCCACAACGTTTGCACTTCTGTTTCGCATCGCTCCTGCGCTAACCTCCGCCCCGACATCCCGATACCGCGTCCGTATGCCCTCGATCACCCAGTCGCACACTCCCACACCGCCATCTCCCTTGCCCAGGAATGCGCCACGTGTCGCGCGGCCGTCCCGGCTGCGAGTTCAAGGGGCGTCCCGCCCCGTATCCCATGACACCCCCACCAAAATTCCCACTCCCCCCTTCAATCCCGAAGATACGGAAAACTGCAGGGCAAAACCCCGGCGCACGGAAGCCTCGCGCGCCATCCGGCTCGGAGGAATTCTCACGCTGACACTTGCCCTGTCGGTTTACCCCGTCCGGCCCGCTGACTCCGCGCCCCCGGAATGGCACGAAGGCGATGCATATCGTTGGTCGGCGCTTCAACCGTTTGATCCAACACACCCGCCCGGATTCACGAAACTGGATCCCGTACGGACCGGCATCCGGTTCACCAACCGGCTGTCCGAGGAGGAAATCGCGGGCAACCGCGTCCTCGCCAATGGCTCCGGCGTGGCCATCGGCGATTACGACGGCGATGGCCGGCCGGACATTTTCTTTTGCGGACTCGGCACGCCCAACGCCCTGTATCGGAACCTGGGCGACTGGCGGTTCGAAGACGTGACGGAGTCCGCGGGACTCGCGTTTCCCGACGGATACTATCGCGGGGCCGTCTTCGCCGATCTCAACGGGAACGGGCAACTCGATCTCCTCGTCAGCACCCATGATCGCGGGGTGATGTGCTTTTTGAACAATGGCCGGGGCCGTTTCGAGGACGTGACCGCGTCCGCCAACACCGCCGGATCGTTTGCCCCGACGACCCTCGCTCTCGCGGATGTCAACGGCGATGGCTCGCTGGACCTTTACATCGTCAACTACCGCCCGGACGACATCCGGGATCGTGGCGAAGTCAATCTGACCGTGCGCGACAACCAAGTGATCATTCCCCCGCAGTTCAAGGATCGTCTGCTCTATGTGGAGGGCCAGGTGTTGGAGTATGGGCAACCAGACCTCCTGCTATTGAACGATGGCCGGGGCCGATTTCAACCGGTGGACTGGACGGGCGGAATGTTCCTAGACACGGAAGGCCGGCCGCTGGAAAGCCCTCCCCGCGATTGGGGACTGGCCGCGACCTTCCGGGATTTGAATGGCGACGGCCTGCCCGACCTCTACGTCTGCAACGACTACTGGACCCCGGACCGCATCTGGATCAACCAGGGCAAGGGCGTGTTCAAGGCCCTCGACCACCAGTCGCTCACCCGCACCAGCGCCAGTTCCATGGGCGTCGATTTCGCCGACGTCAATAACGACGGCATCCTGGACTTCTTTGTGGCGGACATGATGAGCCGCGATGCGCGACTGCGGAAACGTCAGAAACCCGCCGGCATGCCACCGGATTCCTTCCTCACTGAAGCCGGCCATCGCCCCCAGTTCCCCCGTAATACGTTCTTCGCCGGACGCGGCGATGGACGCTTCATCGAACTGGCGTGGTTCGCCGGCTTGTTCGCGTCCGACTGGTCGTGGTCACCCATTTTCCTGGACGTCGATCTCGATGGTCTGCCCGATCTGCTGGTCTCGGCGGGACATTTCAAGGACGTGCAGGACATGGATGCCAATCTGGCGATCAGCAACAGACAGGGCGCGCGTCGGACCATCGCGGACCCGGCGGAGCGGCAACGGGTGTTCACCGCCGAGATGCTGGCCCACAACCGTCTTTATCCGCCCCTGGAAATGCCCATCGTCGCCTTTCGCAATCTCGGCGGATTCCGATTCGAGGAAGCCACGGTTCAATGGGGAACCGACGCTCCAGGCATTCATCACGGCATCGCCACCGCAGACCTCGACGGGGATGGCGACCTCGACCTCATTGCCAACAATCTGAACGGAGCGGCTGGAATCTTCCGCAACGACGGCGGCGGCGCGCGAATCGCCGTGCGACTCGAAGGAAACCAACCCAACACCGCCGGCATCGGCGCGCGGGTCATCCTGCGCGGTGGAGCGCGGCCCATGCAGACGCGGGAGGTGATTTCCGGCGGACGCTATCTTGCCGGATGCGATCCCGCATTGACTTTTGCCGCCGGCAACTCCGGCGGCCCCATGACCCTGGAGGTGCGCTGGCGCGATGGAACGACCTCCCGCATCGAAGGACTGCAACCGAACCGCCTCTACTCGGTGCGCGAACCCGCATCCCTGTCCACGTCCGCCTCCAACCCGGACGACACAACCCCGCCACCTGCTCAACCCTTGTTCAAACGCCGCGTGGACCTGCCCTCCTGGCGTCACTCCGACGAACCCTTCAATGATTTCGCGCTCCAGCCGCTGCTTCCATTCAAGTTGAGCGAACGCGGCCCCGGAGTCGCATGGCACGAAGCCTCGGAGGATGGAACGGTTGAGCTGATCGTCGGAGCCGGTCGCGGTGGTCAACCGGGCCATTTTCAATTCCGTTCGGGTGAATTCAGACGCTTGTCCGAAAACACAGGAATCTCCACACCGGACGACATGACCGGCCTGGCAGTCTGGAAAGGCCCCGAGCGATCCCAGTCACTGTTGTTTGGACTCAGTCGGTATGAAAACCCGAATGCGGAAGGTCTGGGCGCCTGGCCCCTGTCTCCCGACACAGGCAAGGCAAACGTCACACCCGGTTGGAGCACCGAAGGCGCCGGCGCCTTGGCACTGGCCGATGTGGACGGAGATGGAAACCTCGAACTGGCCGTCGTCGGCCACGCGGAACCACGACGCTATCCTTACTCTTACGCAACCCGCGTTTATCGATGGCGCGACGGCGGATGGAGGGAGGATTCCGCCCTGCGCATTTCCCTGCCGCCGGGAACGATCCCAAACGGCATGGTCTGGAGTGATCTGAACAACGATGGCCGGCCGGAATTGGTGCTGGCCTGCGAATGGGGACCCATCCGGGTGTTCGCCTACCGGCAGGGCCGGTTCATCGACACAACCGCGGATTGGGGATTGGATCAGTGGCCGGGTCTTTGGCAGGGCGTGACAGCGGGGGATTTCAACGGTGATGGCCGCATGGACCTCGCGGCGTCGAACTGGGGATCAAACTCCCCGCTTCAGGCGGACGCCGGCTCGCCGCTCACACTGGCCTACGGAGAATTGTTCCGCCCCGGCGTCGTCGATCTGGTGGAGACAGAGTTCCTTCCAGGCACGAAGACACTGACTCCCTCCCGGCCGCTTCATGAACTGGCGACAGCACTGCCCTTCCTCCAACAACACTTCAGCAGTTTCAAACAATACGCCGAGGCCCCGTTGGAAGCGGTCCTCGGCGAACGCAAGGTCCTCGCCCGGACAGCCACAGCGAACACCCTCGAATCAATGGTATTTCTGAACCTGGGGACACGCTTCGAAGGCCGGCCGCTCCCCCCCGAAGCCCAATGGGCACCCGGGTTTGGAGTTTGCGTCGGCGACTTCAACGGCGATGGGCGGGAGGACCTGTTCATCGCCCAAAACTTTTCCGCGGTGCGCACTGATTGGGCGCCGGTCAATGAAGGGACCGGATTGCTGCTCCTGGGCGATGGCTCGGGCGGTTTCAAGGCATTGTCCCGGGCGGAATCCGGCATCGATCTTCAGGGCGATCAGCGCGGGGCGGCGGTCGCGGACTTCAATGGCGATGGACGCCTCGATCTTGCGGTGGGAGTGCGGGGAAAGGAACCCGGGGTGTTCGAAAACACGAAAAGTCCCGCGGGCGTGCGCGTTCAATTGACCGGATCCCGCGGCAATGCGGGTGCAATTGGAACCGTGATCCAGGCTGGCAGCGGAGACCAATGGGGACCCGCGAGGGAAATTCATGCCGGCTCAGGTTACTGGTCCCAGGACGGCCGGATCCAGATACTTCATGGACCCGAAGGAGCGCCGGTGGACCGCCTGAGGGTGCGTTGGCCAGGAGGAGCCGTTACCGAAATGGCGGTGTCGGATGCCGGGACATTGACCAAAATCAGCCAGCCGGACGACCGCTGATTCCGTCGCAACTCCCGGATTTCACCCAGGCCGCGCGAGTGAACTTTTTTCAGGTACGTTTGCCACTTTTGAGTTGACGGAGAATCTCGTCC
>DATKEE010000222.1:0-6057 GCA_035544555.1 Candidatus Methylomirabilota bacterium | reverse complement strand
CTGGGCGCGGATCTGGTAACGGCCCGGCTTGACGCTTGGAAATTCGAAATGGCCCTGCTCGTCCGTGCGCACGGTGGCGACAACGGTCCCGGGAGGGAAATTCGTGGCAGCCGCGGCGAGGAGGCTCTGACTGGAGTTCGGAGGTGAATCGGGAGCGGGCTCAAGCTGGCTGCCACCGCCCAGGACCACCAGCGTTTTCTCCGGATCGGTCAGGACCCAATCCAATTGTTGCTGTGCCCCGGCGGTGGCCTGGAAATCGAGGCGGTAGGCGGACAGTTCACCGTCGGTGGCGTACCAATCGCAGTTTTCTCCCGGCGCCACGGCTAACGCGTAATCGCCATCAGCATTTGCTGGCGCGCGGATGGTCCGGCCATCCCGGGGACGCACCTCAACGTAGGCATCCGTCAACGCGCGACCGGACGCGTCGGTGATCCGGCCCGTGACCAGGATTGGGAGTTTCTCAGGAACGGCGAGAGCCTGACCGATGAGTTTGCCGTGCAGCCCGTTGGTGGATGAATCTTTTCCCGGATGGATGGGATCGTCGAAATTCCAGAGACCGATGAGGCCGGGTTCGCGGCCGGTGAGCTGGATCGACATGTGGTCGCGGATCTCCTCCGCGGTGCGCTCGACATTCCATACCCGGACTTCGTCCATCGCGCCGTGCAGATCCGGCGCGCCACCGCCACGCGCTTTGCCGATGCAAGCGCCAAGGAAGTTAAGGTCGTTGGTCGTCAGTACGCTCGGGACGTGGATGCCGAATGCATCCTCGCCGACCAACGCTCCGTTCAAATAAAGCTTCATGCCATCGGAGGTCCAGACCACGGCGACGTGACCCCACTGGTGCGTGCCCAGCCGGCCCGTGCCTCGCAGCGTGCTAATTTTGACGGAATTCCGGCTGAACAACTCCAGGCCTGCGGACTCTGAGTTTGCCATGTACAGCGTTTCACGCGGGAGCCCGCCGAATTCGAAGAAGTGTGATTGCCCTCTGAAACGATCCCAACGAACCCACCCTTCAACGGTGGCCGCTGGCAGCCCCGCGCAGAAACCCGGGGGTAATTCGACGTAGCTGTTGTTGCCGTCGAGTTGGAGCACGCGATTCGTCGTCGCAGACGTCAGCAGGCGCTGCCCGTCATTCTGACTTTCCGCCGGAGCCTCCTCACTTTGGGTCTGATCATCATCCGGCTCCACCAATTCGACCACCAGGCCGCCGTGCGGTGTCCTGCCGTCGAGAGCGACCGCGCGCCCCGCAATATGAGTCATCCGCCCCAGTCTCCACACGTGGGTGCGCCCGGTATGGGGAGTGACCGGCACGGAGAACTGCCAGCCGCCAAAGTCATTCGTGCCGGAGGCGACCAGGTCCACCGTCGGAGAGGCGGTCCGCACCGTCAGTGGGGCCACGCCCTGGGGATTGCTGGTCGCCCTCCCGACCTCCAAACCCTTCACCTCGGCGCGGACCGTTACATGGGGCAGCGGAGTGCCGGCGAGGTCGGTGAGGGTTATGAAAACCCGCGACCATGGGATAACGCTCCCGGCCGTCGGGAGCGCCGCTTCGACCACTTTGGCTTGCCCGATCAGTTGTCCGTGATGTGCGGCAGCGGACGAGTCGTTGACCGTGCCGTCATCGAAGTTCCACTGTCCAACCAGCCCTGGTTCCCGGCCCGTAAGCTTCTGGAACATCGCCTCGCGGATTTGCGCTTCGGTGCGCTCGACATTCCAGACGCGGACCTCGTCCATCTGCCCGTGGAAGTCGGCGTCGCCGGCATAGACCGCCTTGAAATTGGACCGGCCCAGTAAATTGCGCTGTTCCAGGCCCGCGGTGGGGAATTGGACCCGGGTGACCTCAGCCTCAACCCGGCGCCCATCGACAAATAGTTTCAGTCCATCCTTTCCCGCCGTGGCGGCCACGTGAGTCCACCGTCCCGGCGAAAGCATCCCCGGCACCAGCATTGCCGTGCGTTCGTCGCCGCGAAGCGTTTCGACAAACAAGTCCGGGTTGATGTCGCGGTTCATCACGATGAATGTGAAACCCGCGAACCGGAAGTCGAAGAATCGGGACATGGCTCTGAAACTCTCCCACTTCACCCACCCTTCAACGGTCAGTTCCGTGACATTCGTAAACGCGCCGGCTGGCATTTCGACAAAGCTGTTCGTGCCGTCGAGCTGGAGGACCTGGTTGGCGGGAGGCGGCGGAACGTCTTGTGCGGCGACGCTCGCAGCCAGCATCAAGCACGCACCGGCCAATGAGGGGAGTATTCGCATAGATCTTCAGGAATGGGGCACAGCACCAACACCCGGGCTGCCGGGGAACTCCTGCGTGGCCGCGTTCCGTTCAACTCCGTCTGTCGCAGCGACCGGGGCGATGTCCGCCATCAGCTTTCGCACTTCGGCCAGCAATTTCCGGGTGCTGGTCTGGCCTTTCTGGATGATCCGCACCACCTGGCCATTCAGCCGGCGCCGGTCCTCCTCGGACAACTGCCGGGCAGTGATCACCACCACCGGGATGCTCCGCCCGCCTTCCCGCTGGCGCAGGGCGTCCATGAACTCGAACCCGTCCATTTCGGGCATCATCAGGTCCAGGAGGATCAACGCCGGCCGGGCTTCGGCGACGCGATCGAGCGCTACCCGGCCATTCTCGGCCAGCGCCACGGTCCAGCCCTCTTTCTCGAGATGACGCTGCAAGATCTCACGCACCGAGCTGTCGTCCTCGACCACCAGCACCGGGCTGGTTCCCGAGCGGTTCCGATACCGTTCGAGCACCAAGGTCAGGCGCTTCCAATTGATCGGTTTGGTCAGATACTCCGCCGCGCCGAGGGTGAAACCTAACTTTTGGTCATCCACGATCGTGAGCATCACCACCGGGATGTCCGATAATTCGGGATCGGCTTTGAGGGCGCTGACGACCGCCCAGCCGTCCATCCCGGGCATCATTACATCCAACGTAATGACCGAAGGTTTGAGGGTCTTGGCCAGTTCCAGGCCGCGTGGCCCGTTCTCGGCGGTGTGGACGTGGTAGCCTTCCTTGGAGAGCGTCCGTTCCATCAGTTCCCGAACGGACGGATCGTCGTCGATGACCAGAAGGGTGGAACTCGGGGGACGGAAGACGGAGGACGGAGCGGACGGGGCGTCAGCCAGCGCTGGCCGATGGGCAGTTTCGAGCACCTCGACAGGCAGCGTCACCGTGAACGTAGATCCCTGTCCCGCCACGCTCTCGACGGTCAGCGTTCCGCCCATCAGTTCACAGAATTTGCGACTGATAACCAGGCCCAGCCCGGTTCCGCCGTATTTCCTGGCGGTGGACGCATCGGCCTGGCTGAAGGCCTGGAACAGCCGGCCGAACTGCTCGGGCGTCATGCCGATGCCGGTGTCGGAAACTGAAAAAGTGAGGAGTGAGGCGTTAGGCGTGAGGAGTCCGTGCTCCGTCGTCCCCCGTTCGGCGTTGGGCGTTCGATGATCGATGTTCGACGTTCGTCTGACGTCCAACCGCACGACGCCGTTCTCCGTGAACTTGTTGGCGTTGCTCAACAGGTTGAACAGGACCTGGCGAAGCTTCGTGAGATCGGCTCGCATGCGGCCGACATCGTTCGGGCAGACCACTTCGAGCCGGTTACCCTTCTTGTTGATGAGCGGCTGGATGGTGGCGACGACCTCGCGGATCATCTGGCTGACGTCGAATTTCTCCAGATAGAGGGTCATCTTGCCGGCCTCGACCTTCGAGAGATCGAGGATGCCATTGATGAGGCCCAGGAGATGGGTGGCGGAATCGTGGATGCGAATGATGTCCTCGGAGTCTTCTTTTCGGCCGTCGGCCTCGGCCCCGCCCTGGAGCAGTTCGCTGAACCCGATGATCGCGGTCAACGGTGTGCGCAGTTCGTGAGACATGCTGGCCAGGAATTGGGACTTGGCCTGGCTGGCTTCGTCCGCCGCCTGCCGAGCTTCCTCGGCCGCTTCGCGCGCCATGTCGAGCTGCCGGTTCGACTCGGCGAGTGCCGCGGCCTTCGACTCGATGGCGAGGCGGGATTGATGTTCCTGCTGGTGCATCTGCTCCCGCAACCGCTCGGCTTCGCGGCGCTTGCGGGCGTAGAGCAGGCGGGCCACAATCGCCCAGAGGGCCAATCCCCCCACGGCCAGGCCGCCGGGCACCATGATCGCCGCGTTGGCGTGCCACGGCTGCGCCAGGGTGAAGGTTGCGAGGGTGGGCTCGGAAGTGCGCAGGTCCTGATTGAGGTATTGGACGGCGAAGGTGTAGGTGCCGGCCCGGTTCGTCGTCCAGTCGAGGTGCGTTTCGGTGGCCGGTTTGGACCAGGGCCCGGTCGGAGCCAGTTGCTCCGGTGAAGGTGTCCCGGCGGTGATCTGATAACGGAACTGCTGCCGCCCGGGACGCGTGAGCCGGTCGATGTAGCCGAAGTTAAACGTGACGCGATCGCCGGTTGTCAGCGTGGGCAGCCGCGACAGGTCGGTGGATTCCTTGCCGGCGGTCAGCGAAAGGGCCGGTCGATGCCGCAGCGGACTGCTCTTTTGGTACCGGAACAGCCCGGCGGAAGTCCCCAGCCAGACGGTGTCGTCGCGGCCCTGGAGCATGGCGGCCACCTGCACATCCTGATTCCCATCGCCACCCGCGTTCAGCGGAAGCGAGGACCAGGCAACGCCATTGAAGAGGGACACCTGCCGGCGATGGCCAAACCAAATGACGTCGTCCGAGTCATTCAGAATGCCCAAGGCATAGGTGGCGCCCAAACCATCGGCCGGTGTGAAGAGTTGGAACTCCTTCCCGTCCCACCGCCCCGCGCCGAGGGTGTCCAGCCCTACCCAGATCCCGCCCCGGGTGTCCGCGGCCATCGAAGTGATATTATTGTTCGGTGGCGCCTGGCCTCCGGCCAGAATGTCAAAGCCCTTTCCGTTCCAGCGGGAGATGCCGGCGCCGTAGTGGCCGAACCAGAGCGTCCCTGCCTTATCCTCGATGATGTAGGCGACCTGGTTGGCAGCCAAGCCGTCGGCCTGCGTAAAGTTTTCGAACCGTTTTCCACTCCAGAGCGAGAGGCCGCCCTGGGTTCCAATCCAAAGCTGGCCTTGAGCATCCTCATGGAGGGCCATGACGACGTTGTTCACCAGGCCGTCGCTTTGCGTGAATGTGTCGAATTGCCCGTCGTGCCAGCGCGTCAGGCCGCCCGGCGTGCCCAACCACATCGCGCCCGACCGGTCGGCGGCGAGCGTCAGGACGAAGTTGTGGGGCAGGCCGCTCGCGGTGGTATGGTTCGTGAAGCGTTTACCGTCCCAACGCGAAGCCCCGCCCCCCAACGTTCCGGCCCAGATCCCGCCGTCCTGGTCCTCGGCGAGTGCCCGCACGTTGGGGTGCGCCAGCCCGTCGGCCTTCGTGAACCCGGCCAGGCTCTCAGCGTCAAAGCGGGACAACCCGGCGCCGAACGTGCCAAACCACATCACGCCGTCACGGTCCTGGTGAATCGCGTGGACCCGGTCTTGCGCCAGGCCGTCCGCCGTCGTGTAAGTCACAAAGCTCGTGCCGTCGAAGCAGGTTACGCCGCCGTTCAGCGTGCCGAACCAGATTCGCCCCTTCCGGTCCTCGGCCATGCAAAAAACTCGGGAGGCAGGCAAACCATCGGCAGAGGTGTAATTCACGAAGTTGCTGCCGTCCCAGCGGGAGACGCCGGAGGGAGTTGCAAACCACATGGCATCGTCGGACCCTTCGAGGATCTCCACCACTGCGTTTGCGACCAGTCCATCCGCGGTGGTGAGCGTGATGAAGTTCGTTCCCTCCATTCGGGCCACGCCATCGCCCGTGCCGAACCACAGCGTTCCGTCGCGGGACTGGGTGATCTCATAAACATTGTTATCCGGCAACCCGTTGGTGGTGGTCAGCGTGGTGAAGGATTGTCCATCCCAACGCGAAGCCCCGCGATCCGTGCCGAACCACACGACGCCGTCATTGTCGGTGAAAATGGCGGTGGTCTGATTCGTGGATGCCAGTCCGTCCTTGTCGGTGAAGGTCTGGAATTCCTTCCCGTTCCAGCGCGAAACCCCAAATGTCAAGGTTCCGAACCA
>DATKEE010000221.1:0-5654 GCA_035544555.1 Candidatus Methylomirabilota bacterium | reverse complement strand
GCCGCCAGTTCATCGAGGACAACGCCCTGAACGTGCGCAACCTGGACGTCTGAAAAGCCGCTTGACCCATGTAGTCACATGTGACTACATTCGCTGCATGAAAAAGACGGAACCTCTCGAATACAAATCATCCCGGAAGTTGACCGGCGGGCTCATGCTGGAGGAAACCGTGTTGTTGCCGGGGATCGGTTTGAGTGTGCCGGTGCGTACGGCCAAGGCCAAGTTGTCGGCCCTGCTGGAACTGGTTGCCGCGGGCCAGGAGGTCACGATCACCAGCGATGGCCGGCCAAAGGCCGTGCTGTCCCCGGTCAGCGGCCGCGCGTCGCGAAAGGTGTTCACGGGGACGTCGGATCATCTGAAGAAGATGCCCGCATGGCGTGGGGGTTCCACGGCGGAGGAAACCGTCCGGGCTGACCGGGACGGCCGGGAGTGTTGAGGCCGCATGTATCTCGATTCCTGCATCCTCGTCAAGCTGCTCGTGGTGGAACCGGACAGCGGGTTTTTCATGCGGGCGCTGGTGGGCAGGACACTCAGCACTTCGGAACTGGCTTACACGGAAGTTTTCTCGGCTTTGCTCGCGCGGGAGCGTTCCGGCAGTCTCTCGGCGGCGGATCGCCGGCTGGCGTGGAAGGAATTCGGATCGCGCCTTGAGACGGGCGAAATCCGCATGGAACCACTGAATTCCGTGGTGCTCCGCAAGGCCGTTCAGTTGCTCGAACGTTGCCAGCCTGAAGTGCCGTTGCGAACGCTCGATGCGATTCATCTGGCGACGGCGGACCTGTGCCAGGATTTTCCGCTGGTCACCACAGACGTCCGGATGCGGGACGCCGGGCAACTCATGAGTTTAGACCTTTTTCCGCCGGGCGCGGGCGCACCGGCCAATTGATGATTTCATACCATGCCTGACTCACAAGACCCCCAGCCGCCGGCCCCGAATCTGCCGGTCAGCAACACCCCGTTGTTCGCCGCCGGCGAACGCATCGCCAAAATCAACGTCGCCGAGGAGATCAAGAACTCCTTTCTCGACTATTCGATGTCGGTGATCGTTTCGCGCGCGCTGCCGGACGCGCGGGACGGATTGAAGCCCTCGCAGCGCCGCATTCTCTATGCGATGCACGAGTTGGGGTTGTATCCGCCGAAGAAGCACATGAAGTGCGCCAAGATTTGCGGCGACACATCCGGCAACTACCATCCCCACGGCGAGGGCGTGATCTATCCCACCCTGGTCCACATGGCGCAGCCGTGGGCGATGCGGGAGATCCTGATCGATCCGCAGGGCAACTTCGGGTCCGTCGAGGGGGATCCGCCCGCGGCGATGCGTTACACGGAGGCGCGGCTGACCCCCCTGGGGGGGATCCTGATGGAGGACATGGACAAGGACACGGTGGACTTTGTCCCGAACTACGACGAGCGGCTGACGGAGCCGGTGGTGTTTCCGGGCGCCTTCCCGAATCTCCTCGTCAACGGCGGCACCGGCATCGCCGTCGGCATGGCCACCAACATTCCCCCGCACAACCTGGGGGAGGTCATCGACGGGATCCGCGCGCAGATCGACAATCCGAACATCACGATTCAGCAGTTGATGAAGCACATCAAAGGGCCGGATTTTCCGACCGGATGCATGGTGTGCGGGCTGGACGGGATCAAGCAGTACTTCATCACGGGCAAGGGGAGCGTGAAGGTGCGGGGCAGGGTGGGCATCGAACAGCTCAAGGGCACGAAGGAACAGATCGTCATCACGGAGATCCCCTTCAACGTCAATCGCGCGGTGCTGGTCGCGCGCATCGCCGAGCTGGTGAATGAAAAGATCATCACCGACATCACCGCCGTCCGCGACGAATCGGACGAGAACACGCGGGTGGTGATCGAGTTGAAGCGGGACGCGATTCCGAAGGTGGTGATCAACAACCTGTACAAGCACACGCAGCTCGAGACCTCGTTTGCGGCGAACGTTCTGGCGATCGATCATCTCAAGCCCAAGACGCTCAATCTGAAGGAGCTGATCAACTGTTACATCGAGCACCGGCGCGAGGTGATCATCCGGCGGACACGGTTCGAGCTGCGCAAGGCGGAGGACCGGGCCGAGACGCTGGAGGGGTATCTCATCGCGCTGGCCAATCTCGACGAGTTCATCCGCATCATCCGGGGTTCCGCCAACCGCGAGGAGGCGAGGGTCAAGCTGCTGGCGTTTGATTTCACCCGCGCGCAGGTGGAACGGCTGGGCATCCTCATCCGCAGCGAGGCGCGGCTTACCGCCGGACGCTACTCGTTCAGTGAGGCGCAGGCCAACGCGATCCTGGACCTGCGCTTGTACCAGTTGACCGGCCTCGAACGCGACAAGGTGAAGGAGGAATACGGGCAGCTCCTCGAGAAGATCAAGGATCTCCTGGACATCCTCGCCAAGGAGGCACGCGTCATGGCCATCATCAAGGCCGAGCTCGAGGAAATCCGGAAGAAGCACGCGCGGCCGCGCAAGACCGAACTCGTCCCGGACGAGGGCGAGATTGCCATCGAGGATCTGATCGCCAACGAGGGCGTCATCATCACCCTCACGCACAACGGCCTCATCAAGCGCACCAACATCAGCTCCTATCGCGCCCAGCGCCGCGGGGGACGCGGCGTCATCGGCATGACCACCCGCGAGGCGACCGGGCCGGACGGCGACGGCGGGGACTTCATCGAGCATCTCTTCACCGCCAGCACGCACGATTACCTGATGTTCTTCACCAACACCGGCCGGGTGTACGTCGAGCGCGTGCATGAGGTGCCGGACATGGGGCGCGCCGCAAAGGGACGAAGCATTGCGAACCTCCTGGAGTTGAAGTCCGGCGAAACCGTCACCGCCCTGATCCGCATCCTCGCGAAGACCAACGCCGAAAACGAGGACACGACCTGGGAACAGGAGGGATTTCTCTTCTTCGCAACCCGGCAGGGCACGGTCAAAAAGACCCCCCTCTCCGAGTTCGGAAATGTGCGCAAGGGCGGCATCATCGCCATCGGCATCGACGACACCGACACGCTCATCGAGGTCAAGCTGACCAGCGGGCATGACGACGTCGTGCTGATCACGAGGGAGGGGATGAGCATCCGCTTTTCGGAGGAGGACGTGCGGTCGATGGGCCGTCCGGCGGCGGGCGTGCGGGGCATCAAGCTGGACAAGTCCGACGCGGTGGTGGCGCTGGCGGTGGTCGTGAACGACGCGACGCTGCTGGTGGCGGGCGAGCGCGGAATCGGGAAGCGGACCGACTTTGGCGAGTATCGACAGCAGTCGCGCGGCGGCAAGGGCATCATCACGATGAAGACGAGTGAAAAGACCGGCAACGTGGTGGGGGCGCTGACGGTAAAGGACGCCGACGAGATCATGTTGATCACATACGGGGGTCAGATGGTGCGGACGGCTGTGAAGGACATCCGCGAGGCAGGACGCAACACGCAGGGGGTGAAACTGATCAACCTGGATTCGGGCGACCGGCTGCAGGCGATCGCCCAGGTGATCAGCGAGGCCCAGGAGGAGGCCGAGGCGGGCGAGTGACCCACAGGACCCCGTCGAAGCAGGCCGGCCGCGCTCCTTGGTTTCGTTTCCCATTTTCAAGCGGCGGGATACCGGCTAGGTTGGCGCCGCTTTATGGTGCTGGTCATCGACAACTACGATTCGTTCACCTACAACCTGGTGCAATACCTCGGGGAGATGCGCGTTGATCTCGAGGTGCATCGGAACGACCAGATCACGCTCGACCGGATCCGGGAATTGAAGCCGGAGCGGATTTTGATTTCGCCGGGGCCGTGTTCGCCGCGGGAATCGGGTTTGTCGAACGAGATCATCCGCGCGTTTGCCCCCGAGTTGCCGTTGTTCGGGGTCTGCCTGGGGCATCAGTGCGTGGGGCACACGTTCGGGGCGGAGGTGGTGGTCAATTACCGGATGATGCACGGGAAGACCTCGCCCATCCGCCACGACGGACAGGATCTGTTCAAGGACATCCCGAGCCCGTTTTCCGCGACGCGTTATCATTCGCTGGTGATCAAGCGGGAGACGCTGCCGGATTGCCTGGAGGTGACGGCGGAGACGGACGAGGGGGAGATCATGGGAATCCGGCACAGGGAACTCCCGGTCTGGGGCGTGCAGTTCCATCCGGAGAGCATCCTGACGGAGCACGGCCGGACGATGATGAGGAATTTCCTGGAGTTGAAGAAGCGCGGACAGCCGGTCAGTGATGTTGCCGGCGTTTGACCTTGAGCTGCGCGAGGGAATGGGCGAGGGCGGCGCTGACCATGGCGGTTTCCTCCTCGGTGAGTTTCTCGCCAAGCCTTTCCTCGGCGCGCCTGCGCGCCTCCTCCGCCCGCGCCTCGTCGATGTCGTCGGCCTTGATGGCCATGTCGGTCAGAATGGCGACCCGATCCCCGGTGATTTCGACGAAGCCTTCCCCGACGGCGAGGAAGAAATCGCGTCCGTCCTTGCGGACGGCGACCTCGCCGGCGGCGATCTGTGTCATGAGAGGCACGTGATTGGGGAAGATTCCCATTTCACCCTCGATGCCCGGGAGGGTGACCATGTCCACGTCCTCGGAATAGGTCCTGGCTTCCGGGGTGACGATTTCGAGTTTGAGGGTGACGGGCATGGGTGATGGCGCGGTGGCGCGCGGGGTTATTCGTTGATCTCGTCGATGGAGCCCTTCATGTAGAAGTTGCCCTCTCCGATGTCGTCGTGCTTGCCATCGAGGATTTCCTTGAAACCGCGGACGGTTTCCTCGACGGGGACCTGTTTGCCGGAGCGTCCCGTGAAGACCTCGGCGACGCTGAAGGGCTGGCTGAGGAAGCGCTGGATTTTGCGGGCGCGGAAGACGGTGAGTTTGTCCTCGGGGGACAGCTCGTCCATGCCGAGAATGGCGATGATGTCCTGGAGGTCCTTGTAGCGTTGGAGAACGCGTTGAACGCCCCGGGCGACCTCGTAATGCTCGGCGCCGACGATTTCAGGCGTGAGCGCGCGGGAGGTGGAGGCGAGGGGATCGACGGCGGGGTAGATGCCCAGCTCGGCGATGGAACGTTCGAGCACGATGGTGGCGTCGAGATGGGCGAACGTGGTGGCCGGCGCGGGGTCCGTGAGGTCGTCGGCGGGTACATAAACGGCCTGGAAGGAAGTGATGGAACCCTTCGTGGTGGAGGTGATGCGTTCCTGGAGGTCGCCCATTTCCGCGGCGAGAGTGGGCTGGTAACCGACGGCGCTGGGGGTGCGGCCCAGGAGGGCGGACACCTCGGAGCCCGCCTGGGAGAAGCGGAAGATGTTGTCGATGAACAGGAGGACGTCCTGGTTCATTTCGTCGCGGAAATACTCGGTGATGGCGAGACCGGAGAGGGCGACGCGGAGACGGGCGCCGGGGGGTTCGTTCATCTGACCATAGACCAGGGCGACCTTGGACTTGCCGAGATCCTTCTGGTTGATGACGCCGGCCTCGGACATTTCGTGGTAGAGGTCGTTGCCTTCGCGGGTGCGTTCTCCGACGCCGGCGAAGACGGAGTAACCGCCGTGTTGTTTGGCGATGTTGTTGATGAGCTCCATGATGACGACCGTCTTGCCGACGCCCGCGCCGCCGAACGCGCCGACCTTGCCGCCTTTGAGGAAGGGGCAGATCAGGTCGATGACTTTGATGCCGGTGGTC
>DATKEE010000220.1:0-10201 GCA_035544555.1 Candidatus Methylomirabilota bacterium | reverse complement strand
CACCCGGAAATGAGGTGTGGTCGTGGTCACCGTCACCGTCCATTCCGAACCTGAGCCGCTCCTGGAAACCTGGCTGAGGTCCACGAAGTGGCTTGAAAACCTGTCCACCCACATGTCTCCCAAGGGTTGGGCGGCGGGCGTGGATTGCATCGTGTACGTGAATTGATCGGAGGCCGGCACGGAGGTGATCTTGAACGAACCGTTGAAAGGATTGCTGAAAGAGCCATTGACCAGCGCACCTGCGATCCTGATCCAGCCGTTGGTTGCACGGTCGTGAGGCGTCCAGGTCGTCACCGTGGCGGTCGTTCCACTGAACGTGATCTGCTTGATCGCCACGGGGTTCAGCTTGTATTCGCAATCGACCACGCAGTTCCGGACAACGGCGCCCCGGTGGTACGCCATGACCCCGTCGCTGGGCCGTTCCCCGGCCCCCATGAGGATACAGGTCGTCAGTCCCGAACCGCTGACAGCGGGCTCCTCGATAAGGCAGTCCTCGATGACACAGTCAACCGATTCGGCCACATCCGGATGCGCCCAGGCTGCGGAAAGGACGAAGCATTCAAGCGAGCTGGTCTGGGAACCAAAATTAATCGCTCTCACCCGCCGGATGCGAATGTGACTTCCTCCTGCCTGTACGGCGCCACAGGACAAGGGAGCAAACTCCTGCCCTTCCTGGACCGGTTGCCCTCCAAGATTGCAGTCCACTGTCAGATCGGAAACCTCAAAGCCGTTGAGCCGGCTTCCTGAGCTGTAATGGAGGTTCCCAATGGCAAGGTACTTGGCGATGGGAACGGACGCCCCGACTAATTTGAGTACAGTCGCCTTCATACCCGAACCCACAATCCGCCAGCCGGATTTGGGTTGCCAGCTCGCGGCAACCGACAAGGTCGTAAAGCCCTTTGTCTCGAATGTGCCGGGACCAAGGTGGATTGTGAGTCCACCCGAGGGTAGCGAGCGCATGAGTGCGTCAAACTCGTGCGGATCGAGAGTGCACGTCAGAGTACCCATGGCATTCGCGCCGGGCTCCACCCGCATGAGATACTTGAAGGTTGTTGAGGTGACGCTGTAGATGGAAAACGTGCCGTTGTAGAGCAGTCCATCCGAGCCCGCCGCCCCCGCGATGACGACGATGTCCCCGGTCGAATAACCGTGATTGACGCTGGTGGTGACGGTGGCTTCCTTGTTGCCAGTCCCGCCTTTGACGATGCTGCTCACCGACAGCACCAGCTTCGGGCGGACGCCCGCGTCATACGGATCGCTTTCCGTCCCGCTTCCCCGGGCGCCGTCGGTGCGCAATGCCAGCCAGACGTCCAGTTGGGGCGGATCGAGCAGGAGTGATTCAGGCAGGGACATTGGGTGAAGCCTCCCTTTCTTCAGCGTTTGCAGTCATGGCGACCGTCAATCCTCTCCGGACATTCTTGAATCCAGATACCCCTTAAACCTTGTTGCCGGAATATGTACCCCCCCCCCCCCGCTGGATTGTCAACGGGGATTTTCTACGGGTGATCACGCAACCCCGCAATCCCGCATCGCGAACACCCACTCCCGACAAGATTGGCCAATGCTGCAAAGGATTTTCGACAGGTTGCCACCTGTGCTCTTACAGATGTTCCAGGAAGGCGATCAGAGCGTCGAGTTCCCCGGTGGACATCCGTGGGCTGTCCGGATGCGCGAACAAGCAGGAAAGGGGTCAGTTCTGAAAGGGGTCAGTTCTTATGAATGGATACTTTCGCCTGTCACCCCGCCATTGATACAGCAGCGTGTTCACGTTGGCCACACTCCCCATCCGCGACCGATCCGCAAGGGCGCATCTTGACACCCGCACCATAATGAGGGCGGAAAAATCCGGTTCCTCCTCCGGGCAAACAAGAACCCTGAACGAAAGGTGATTGATGAACTCGGAAGCCGGCGCCAACAACTCGTTGCGTGAACTGGAACAGGAAGTGGAGGCCGAAGGGCGTGAATGGATGCGCCAGCGTCTGGAGGCCAGGCTTCAGCAGCGGGTGGAGAAAGATGGCGCGATTTTTCCCCCTCAGCGGCCGCAAGGCACAGCATCGGCGCCGGGAGACGATGCGGTTAAGGACCAGCTTCGGCGTGGTGGTCCTGCGGGTGTGGCGCGGAAAGGATCCGGTTAGCGGGCGGTGGGGCATTCCCATTCGCCAGCGGTGGAGCCTGTCGGCGCACCAGCAACTGTCCCCGGCGATGGAGGAGAAGCTGGCCTACTTTGCCACCGTGACCGGTTCGTATGAGGTGGCCTCGCAACTGGCGCGCAAGGTGGGGCTGGCCGTGGAGGATTCGACGGTGCATGCGCTGGTTCAACGGCAGGGTGCGCGGGCCGAGCAACAAACGCGCGCCCGGCTGCGAACCGTCCCCCGGGAGAAGGCGCCTGCCCGAGCTCCGACGCCCTTGGGGGTGCTGATGATCGACGGTTTCATGGTGCGTTACCGGGGACCCGGCTGGGGCCGCCGGAAGACCGCGCATTGGCGCGTGGAATGGCACGAAGAGAAGATCGGAGTGTTTTACCGCCACGAGCAAGCCAGCCGCGGCGGGCTGGCCGAGAAAGTTGTGGTGAGCCTGCGAGCAGAGCCGGCTGAGTTGGGAGAACGACTGCACTGGGAGGCGGTGCGCGCGGGGTTGGGCCGGGCGCGGGAAATCCTGGTGCTGGGCGATGGGGCTGCGTGGATCTGGAATCTGGCCCGGGACCGCTGGTCCCAGGCCCATCAACTGTTGGACTTCTATCATGGCAGCCAGCACCTGTGGGCCTTGGGCCAAGCGCTGCATCCCCGCGATTCAGAGCGCAAGCAACAGTGGACGGAGAAAGGGCTGCATGGGTTGCGGCATGGGAAGCAACAGCGGGTCTTGAGAGAAATTGCCGCCCTACCTCGGCAGCGGGGTCAGTGGGGCAAGGTAATCCGAGCCGAACAGGATTACTTTGCAGGGCAGGCGGGCCGGATGAATTATGCGGGCGTGGCGGCGCGAGGTTGGCCGATAGGCAGCGGGGCCGTGGAATCGGCCTGTCGACAGAAGCAGTGCCGGTTCAAGCGGCCGGGTCAGTTCTGGAGTGAGAAAGGCATGCGGCATCTCAACGCGCTGATCGAGGCACGTCAGAACGATCACTGGGACGAGCTTTGGCTCAGCGCCTGACTGGTGCGGGTGTCAAGATGCGCCCTAGCGAACTCAGGGGTCCGCAAGGGGGTGCGGTGACTGCTGTTCCCGCCTGACCGGAAGTCTCCGGCCGCAACGGAGGTTTCACAAGGACGCTCCGCATCGACGCGGCTGTCACCGCGTCCCGGAGCCGGGGCAGGGCTCCGATGCTCACGACCGACGAACAGGGCGCCGCGGGGCGCCGCTGTTCGTCGCATCGGATTTCAGAAGGGTGATCAGGCAGTGCGTTTGGTCACGATCACCTCGAGATATTCGGCGGGCACGACCATCGTGCCGTCGGTCGCGACGTTGAAACGGTCGATGAGCGCGAGCAGGTCGATCTCGAGCTGCTCTTGAGCCGCTTCGTCGAGGGCGGCGAATGCCTTCTGCAGAGGGCCATACACCGCGCGCCAGAGATCGAGCCAGTGGCGCGGCGACTTGTAGCGCCACACGTAGGTCCGCTGCGCGGTCTCGATGCTGCCCGCGTCCGGGCCGAACAGATCGTTCAGGCGGCCGGGTGTGCCCCAGAGGGCCGGGGATTTCAAACCCGCGGGCGGCGGCAGGTGTTTGCCGAGGGTCTTGAAGAGCTGGCCGATGAAGCTCCCGGGCGTCCAGTTCGCGAGGCCGATTTTGCCGCCCGGACGGCAGACGCGCAGCAACTCCGCCGCGGCCCGCTCCTGGTTCGGGGTGAACATAACGCCGAAACTGGACGTGACGATGTCAAAGGACGCGTCCGCGAACGGCAGCGCCTCGGCATCCGCCTCGCGGAAGGTGATTGCCAGACCGTCAACCTCCGCGCGCTGTTTGCCGCGCTCGAGGAGCGCGGGCACATAGTCGGTTGACGTGACGTGGCAGAACCGCCGCGCGGCGGCGAGCGAGACGTTGCCGTTGCCGGCAGCGACGTCGAGGACGCGTTGTCCCGACCGGAGGTCGAGGGCTTCGCAAAGGGTTTCTCCGACGATTTGCAGGGTCACGCCGACAACGGAGTAATCGCCTGCGGACCATGCGGCGCGTTGTCTGGCTTTGATGGCTTCGTGGTCAGGCGTGGCGGTCGTGGTGGTCGCGGCCCGGTTGTCGAGGATTGATGGGGTGGTCATAGGTTTGATAGGTGGCAATGTTTTTTGTTTTGACGCGAAGTCCGGTGTGGCTTCGTGGGGAGCAAGGTAGGCGAAGCGCCGAACAGAAGCTTGCAGACGGGGTGCAGATTCGCTGCAGATTGCATGAAGAACACCTTGACCCGGCCGGCACTTTGCGGCGAAGTCACGCACGATGGTCTATCGCTTTGGCGCCTTTGAAGTGGACCTGAATCGCTTCGAATTGCGGAAGGGTGGTGCGGTTGTGCCGGCCGAGCCCCAGGTGTTTGCCCTCCTTGCCCTGCTCGTGACCCACCACGACCGGATGGTCTCGAAGGACGAGATCCACGACCGGATCTGGAATGGCCGTATCGTGTCCGACGCGGCGCTCAACAGCCGCATCCGATCCGTCCGCCAGGCGGTGGAGGACGACGGCACAACCCAGCGCGTGATCCGCACCGTCCGCGGCAGCGGGTTTCGGTTTGTGGCCGACGTCACGACGGATTCCACGGGTCCTCAAACGGCCATGCCGGCGGACGGAACACAGGAGCCGGTCGGCTCCCGGCAGGAATCAGCCGTGGCGGGAGATGACGCTCCGCCGCGCCGCGCGGTTGTGTCGCGTCCGATTGTCGCGGTGCTGCCGTTCGAGAATCTATCCGGCGACTCCGATCAGGAGTATTTTTCCGACGCGGTGGCGGGGGACATCATCACGGCGCTCTCCAAGCACCGGTGGCTGAGTGTCGTCGCCCGAAACACCACGTTTGGATACAAGGGACGACAGCCAGGCATCCGCCAGTTGACGGACGAGCTGGGTGTCAATTACGTCGTCGAGGGCAGTGTCCGGCGCGCGGGAAACCGCATCCGCGTCACGGCTCAGCTCGTGGATGCCGTCAGCGGCATTCAGATATGGTCAGATCGTTATGATCGCGAACTCGCGGACGTGTTCGCGGTGCAGGACGAGATCACGGAGAGGATCACGGCCCGGTTGGAACCGGAGATTGGTACCGCGGAACGGCATAAGGTGGCCGCTTCGGGCAGCCGGGATTTGCATGCGTGGGAGTTCTATCACCTCGGCGTGGCTCAGTTCTTCAAGTTCACGCCGGAGGGGAACCGTGAGGCGCAACGACTGCTGGCGCGGAGTCGCGAGCTTGATCCGAACTTTGGTGAAGCCCACGCCTGGTGGGCGTACGCCGTCGTCCTCGGCATGGTGTATTGGGATACGGAACCGGCGGCTCCCCTCCTCGATCAGGCACTGGCGGCGGCGCAGCGGGCGCTTGAGATCGACGACCGGAACGCGGTCTTTTACGCGCTGAAGGCGCGCGTCCAGCTCGCGCGGCGCGAATACCGGAGCGCCGTTGCGGAGAACGAAGTGGCGATCAGCCTCAATCCGACCCTCGCCGCCGCCTATTGCGGTCTTGGAGACTCGCTCGCGTATGAAGGCCGATATGACGAAGCGATCAAGCGCTTCGAAAAGGCGATCGAACTCAGTCCCAACGACCCGCAGCGGTGGGCGTTCCTGACCTACGGCGCGCTGGCGCTGATTTTCAAGCGCGACTTCGAAACCGCTTTGAAGTGGGCGGACCGGGCGAGCGTGATTCCCAACTGTCAGTATTGGACGACCGCTCATCGGGGGGTTGCGCTCGCCCATCTGGGGCGGAGCCGGGAGGCGCGGAAGGTGGTCAGAACACTCCTCAAGGAAAACCCGGACTTCTCGATCGTGTTCGCCCGCCGCAAGCTGTTTTATCTGAAACGGCCGGAACAATTGAAACTCTACCTCGACGGACTCGTACTCGCCGGTGTGAAGTAACCGGCCGTCGCTTTGCGCGTTGCCCGCCCCTTTTCGAATCTTTTTTGGTTCGACGAACGTTCCTGCTCCGCTAAGAGCCTGTTTTAAAAATCGTAGGAGCGGAGCGATAATGAGCCGACTCACGTCGGCTGCTACGCAAGTCGGGCTCTAAGGGTTTCGCTTACACTGTGTACTCCCCAGGCAACGGCCCGGTTCAGGCGGCAGCCCAATTGTAGGGAAGGCCCGGCAACCCTATTTTGGCCTCGTGCAGACAACATCCGCGAACCGATGGAACGTTGAATCTCCGGAGACGGAGAGCCCCGTGCAGTCAGGAAACGGTGTTCCGGCAGCCGGATCCCGCGCAACCCTCAAACCCCGGACCGAAATGAATCCGACCGATGACAAGGATCTGATTGCCGCGCTGGCGGCTTCAAAGGTGTATCAGGACTACGAACGCGCCTTCAATGAAACCACCGGCCTGCCGGTCACGTTGCGGACGGTCGATTCGTGGAAGCTTCCCCATCACGGCCGGCGGAGGGAGAATCCGTTTTGCGCCATGATGGCCGGTCGGAGCCGTTCGTGCGCGGCGTGTTTGCAGACGCAACAGAAACTGACGGAGAGCGCCACGGACGGGGCGCGGACGGTGTCGTGCGCGCTGGGGCTTTCGGACACGGCGGTGCCGGTGCGGACGGGTGACCGGCTGATTGGCTTTCTGCAGACCGGGCAGGTGTTTCTTCGGAAGCCGGGAAAGGCGCAATTCGAACGGGCGCTGGCCCGGTGCAAGGAGTGGGGCGTGGAGGCGAAGGAGGAGGCGTTGCGGGAGGCTTATTACGCGACCCCGGTGGTTCCGGGACGGCGTTATGATTGGGTGGTGCGTCTGCTGGGGATCTTTGCCGAGCACATCGCCATGATCAGCAACCAGATTCTGCTTCGCCGGGAAAGCGCCGAGCCGCCGGTCATCAAACGGGCCAGGGAATACATTCAAGCGAACCAGTCCGAGGAACTTTCGCTCGACAAGGTGGCCCGGGCGGTCAACACCAGCCGGTTTTACTTCTGCAAGATCTTCAAGAAACACACGGGGTTGAACTTCACGGACTACGTGTCCCGCATCCGCATCGAACGCGCCCGCAATCTGCTGTTGAATCCCAATCTGCGAGTCAGCGAGATCGCCTACGAGATCGGGTTCCAGTCGCTGACACATTTCAACCGGGTGTTCAAGAAGGTCGCCGGTTTGTCGCCGACCGCGTATCGCGCCAAACTGCCGTCGGTATGAAGCCGGGCTCCGCGAGTGGGCGGGAGTGGAGCCGCCGTCCCCTTGTCGCGGATCGTTCGCCTGTGAGAACCTGCTTTATAAATGGAAGGGTCCTTCCATTTTAAAAACAGGCTCCTAGAGTCCTGCGCATGTCAGAGGCTGATCAACCGGGCCGGGCGGAGTTGATGCGCCGGATTGAATTGTTGGAGACGGAATTGGATCGCGCGCGGGCGGCGGCGAGGCCCGTGAGGGAGGGAGGATCGGCATCCAGCGACGATGAGCGCCGGTTGCGGGCGATATTGGACACCGCGGTCGAGGGCATTATCACGATTGACGCGCAAGGCATCATTGAAACCTTCAACCAGGCCGCGGAACGGATATTCGGCTACCGGACGGCGGAGGTGATCGGGCGGAACGTGAACCTCCTGATGCCCTCGCCCTATCGTGAGGCGCACAACGGATATCTGGCGAACTACCTGCGGACGGGCGAGGCGCGGATCATCGGGATCGGCCGCGAGGTGGTGGGCTTGCGCAAGGATGGCAGCGTGTTTCCGATGGACCTTTCGGTGAGCGAGGTGCGCCTCGAGGACCGGAGGCTGTTCACGGGTTTCGTGCGCGACATCACCGAGCGCAAACATTCCGAGGAGAAACTGGCCGCCATGGCGCAATCGCTGGCCGAGAAGAACAAGGAACTGGAATCCATCGTGTATGTGGCGTCGCATGATCTGCGATCTCCGCTGGTGAACATTCAGGGATTCAGCCGGGAGTTGGAGCATTCGTGCCGGCGTCTGGGCGAGTTGTTGCGGGACGCATCCGTGGCCGGGGACCGCGCGGCGGAACTGGAGACTTTGATCCGGGAGGATGTGCCCGAGGCGCTCAACTACATTCGCGCGGGCGCGGATAAGATTGACGCGCTGTTGTCGGGGCTGTTGCGATTCTCCCGGCTGGGACGGGCGGCGTTGCGCATCGAGCGGCTGGATGTCAATCACGTGCTGGCGGGCATTCTTGGGGCGATGGAGTTTCAGCTCCAGCGCGCCGGCGCGCGGGTGCGGATCGAGGAACTGCCGGACTGCCTGGGGGATGCCACTCAGATCAACCAGGTGTTCTCGAACCTGCTCGACAATGCCCTGAAATACCTCGATCCGCGAAGGCCGGGCGAGATCACGGTTTTGGGCCGCGGGGAGAATGGGCGGTCCATTTACGCGGTGCGGGACAACGGGCGCGGGATTGCGGCCGAACATCAGGCCCGGGTGTTCGAGATCTTTCACCGGTTGAATCCTTCGCAGGGGGAGGGGGAGGGATTGGGGTTGACCATCGCGCAACGCAGTCTCGAGCGCCAGAACGGGCGCCTTTGGGTCGAGTCGGAGGCCGGGCTGGGCAGCACGTTTTTCGTTTCCCTGCCCGCGGCGGGGAACCTAGTATGAACGGCCCGGCGGCTGATATGCGGCGTGAAGTGGTCATCTTGATCGCGGACGACGATGCGGGACATGCCCGGCTCATTGAGAAGAATCTCAAGCGGGCGGGCCTGTCGAATCGCATCGAACGATTCGAGCATGGGCAGGCGATACTGGATTATCTGTTCCAGCGGGGGGAAGGCGGTCATCGATCGAGCGGCACACCGTGCCTCCTGCTGCTGGACATTCGCATGCCCCAGGTGGATGGGGTGGAAGTGCTGCGCCGGCTGAAACAGGATGACGAACTGCGGAAGATTCCGGTGATCATGCTGACGACGACGGACGATCCGCGGGAGGTGGACCGCTGTCACGCGCTGGGATGCAACAGCTACATGGTGAAGCCCGTCGATTACGAGCGGTTCGCCGGCGTCATCCAACAGCTTGGCCTGTTCATCACGCTGGTTCAGGTGCCGGATCTCAACGGCCGGTCATGACCGCGCCATTTTCATGCACCCGTCACCCATCACCGAAACGGTTCTGATCGTGGATGACGACGCCGGTCTGGCGCGTCTGGTGGGGAAGGCATTGAATCGTGAAGGGATCAGGACGACGGCGGCGGCCACCGTGGCGGAGGCGCTTGAAAGGATGAAGGAGCGCAGTCCGGCGATGCTGTTGCTCGATCTGAAACTCAAGGGCGAGGAAGGCGTGGAGATTGTCAATCAACTCGAGCGTTCCGGGCGGAGCATCCCGTTCATCGTCATGACCGGCCAGGGGGACGAGCGGGTGGCGGTGGAAATGATGAAACGCGGGGCCATGGATTACCTCGTCAAGGACGCGCCATTCCTGGATCGGGTGCCTGCGGTGGTGAGGCGGAGTCTCGAACAGATCGCGCGGGACCGCCGGCTGGCGGAGACGGAGGCGGCCCTCCGGCGGGAGCATTCATTTACTTCGGCAATCCTCGACACGGCCGGCGCGTTCGTGGTGGTGCTGGACCCGAAGGGGCGGGTTGTGAGGTTGAACCGGGCCTTTGAACAAACGACCGGCTACGACCTGGACGAAGTGAAGGGCGAATCGTTTTTCGAGCGGTTCATCGAACCGGAGGATAGGCGCCAGGTCGAGGGGGTGTTCGCGAATCTGCGGGCAGGCAGTGGAGCCACGGGACACGAGAACGCCATCCGCACCCGGGCGTGCGGTTTGCGACGCGTTCATTGGACGAACACCAGTCTCAAGGATGCGGAGGGACGCGTGGAGTTCGTGATTGGCACCGGCATCGACATCACGGGCACGCGGGAATTGGAGCGCGAGGTCCTGCAGGCCGGGGAGACCGAGCGACGGCGGATCAGCCAGGAACTGCACGACGGCATCTGCCAGCAACTGGCGGGCATTGAACTGATGAGCCAGGTGTTGGAACAGCGGCTGGAGCGGGAGTCCCGACCCGAGGCCGCCCAGGCGGCCACGATCGCCGCGGGCGTGCGGCAGGCCATCGCCGAGACACGGATGCTCTCGCGCGGATTGTCACCGGTCCCGGTGGAGAAGGAGGGCCTGATGGCGG
>DATKEE010000219.1:0-6433 GCA_035544555.1 Candidatus Methylomirabilota bacterium | reverse complement strand
GGAGATGGTGAGGATGCTGGGGCTGCCCCATGGGGCGGCTGAGACGGCGCCGATGCGTTCGGATCCTTCGAAGGGAATGACCGGATGCCCGGGAAGGAAAGGGGCGAGATGAGAGGCGACGGCGATGGGGCCCATGCCGGGTCCGCCGCCTCCGTGAGGGATGCAGAATGTTTTGTGCAGGTTGAGATGGCAGACGTCGGCGCCGATTTCACCGGGGCGGCACAGTCCGACCTGGGCGTTGAGATTGGCGCCATCCATGTAAACCTGGCCGCCGTGTTCATGGATGACTTCGCATATCTCGCTGACCGTTTCCTCGAACACGCCATGTGTTGAAGGGTAGGTGATCATGAGCGCGGCGAGGTCTTCGCGATGTTCCCGGGCCTTGGCGCGGAGATCGGGGACATCGATGTTGCCGGAGGCGTCGCATTTGACGGCGACGACCTCCATGCCGGCCATGACGGCGCTGGCGGGGTTGGTGCCGTGGGCGGAGGTGGGGATGAGGCAGACGTTGCGCCGGGAATCCTTGCGGGAGGCGTGGTAACGGCGGATGACGAGAAGTCCCGCGAATTCGCCCTGGGAGCCGGCGTTGGGCTGGAGGGAGACGGCCTGGAAGCCGGTGATTTCGGCCAGCCATTGTTCGAGTTGGCGGAAGAGAATCTGGTAACCCTGGGTCTGGTCGAGGGGCGCGAACGGGTGCAGTCGGGAGAACTCCGGCCAGGAGAGCGGAAGCATCTCGGCGGTCGCGTTGAGCTTCATGGTGCAGGAACCGAGGGGAATCATGGACGTGGTGAGGGACAGATCCCTGGATTCCAGCCGGCGGATGTACCGCAACAACTCTGTTTCGGAATGGTAGGAATTGAAAACCGGATGACCGAGAAAGCCGGTCGTACGGGCGTGTGGCGCCGGAATATCCGCCTGAACACGCGCAAGGAGATCGGTTGTCGAGGTCGCGGGCGGTTTGCCACCGTGGAAGACCTGCAGAAGATCGACCAGATCCTTTTCCGTCACCGTTTCATCCAGGGAAACGCCCACGGTATGCGGATCGATGACCCGGAGGTTGATGTTTTGGGTCCGGGCGGTTTCGGCGATATCGGCGCTGGAGCGCTTGCCCAAGCCGACGCGGAGTGTGTCGAAGAACAGGGCCGGTCCCACCTCGCAGCCGAGTTCGCGCAAGCCTTCGGCGAGTGTGGCCGTGAGGAGATGAACGCGTCTGGCGATGCGCCGGAGGCCGTCGGGTCCGTGATAGACGGCGTACATGGAGGCGATGTTGGCGAGGAGGACCTGGGCTGTGCAGATGTTGCTGGTGGCCTTTTCGCGGCGGATGTGCTGCTCGCGGGTTTGAAGGGTGAGTCGAAGCGCGGGGCGTCCGAGGCTGTCCCTGGAGACACCGACAAGGCGGCCGGGCATCTGGCGTTTGAAGGTGTCGCGGGTGGCGAAGAATGCGGCGTGGGGACCGCCATAGCCGAGGGGCACACCGAAGCGTTGGGCGCTGCCGACCACAATGTCGCTGCCGAACTCGCCGGGCGGGCGGAGCAGGGTGAGGCTCAGGAGATCGGCGGCGACCACCGCCATGGCGCCGGCTTCATGAGCGGAGTCGATCATCGACGCGTAGTCGGGAATCTCACCGTAAGTGGTGGGATACTGCACGAGCAGGCCGAAGACGGTTGGGTCGATGTTGAAGCGGTCGCGGGCTTTGACCTGAACCTGGATGCCGAGTGGTTCGGCGCGGGTGCGGACGACGTCGATTGTCTGGGGATGGCAATCCGCGGCGACGAGGAAGACATTGCGCCGAGGGTTTCCCCGGGTTCCGAAACAGAGTGCCATGGCTTCCGCGGCGGCGGTGGCTTCGTCGAGGAGCGAGGCATTGGCGATCTGCATGCCGGTGAGATCGCAGACGAGGGTTTGAAAGTTGAGGAGAGCCTCAAGGCGGCCCTGGGCGATTTCGGCCTGGTAGGGGGTGTATTGGGTGTACCAGCCGGGGTTTTCGAGAATGTTGCGCTGAACGACGGGCGGAGTGAGACAGTCGTGGTAGCCCATGCCGAGGTAGGATCGGAAGACTTTGTTGCGGGCGGCGATGGCGCGAAGTTCGGCGAGCGCGGCGTGTTCGCTGAGGCCGTGCGGCAGTTGAAGCGGCTTCCGAGTGCGGATCGCGGCGGGGACGGCCTGATCAATCAGGTCATCGAGGGAGGCGCATTCCAGGGTCCCCAACATTCCCTGGATGTCGCCGGAGTCCGGACCCAGATGCCGGCGCACGAAGTCATCGGCGGGGGGGATCGAAACGCCGTTCCCGGCTGATTCAGAGGGTGGTTTGGGGGCCTCTGAGCCGGTCTGGCGCGCGTTTTTCGGGGTGGTTTCCGTCGCGAACATTGCAGGAAGTTACGAGGCAAAGGGGTCATTGCAAGTTTCAATTGGATTCGTGGGGGTGAGGTAGATCGGGCATTGAGGGCGGATGGGCGACTCGCGCGGGCGAGCTGGCGGCGCTCCGGGTGTGACCGTGGATGACGGATGGAGGCGGATGAGGAAGAGGAGAACGAGGAATGGGTGAGTGTGGGGTCGCGCGGGCGAGCCGGCCGCGCTCCGGGTGTGACCGTGGATGACGAATGGAGGCGGATGCGGAAGAGGAGAACGAGGAATGGGTGAGTGTGGGGTCGCGCGGGCGAGCCGGCCGCGCTCCGGGTCTCAGGGTGTGGTTTCGAGCAGGCTTTGATGGACTGTGGTCATGGCCTGTTCCAGCGTCTTCCAATCGGTGTCCGTGGTTTCCCATCCGGCGCTGAAGCGCAGGACACGGGATGCTTCTTCCGGGCGGAATCCCATGGCGGCGAGCACGTGGGAAGGGCTTTCCTTGCCACTGGCGCAGGCGGAACCGGTTGAGACGGCGACGCCCGCCTTGTCGAGTTTGACGACCCAGCGCTGGCGACAGTCGGTTTCCGGCATGAGAGCGGAAACCGTGTTCCAGAGCCGGGGCGAGTTGGCGCCGACGATGACCGAGCCGGGCAGGTTCAACAGCAATTGCGACTCGAAGGCCTCGCGGCGGGCGCCGAGCGCGCTGTGCTCATTTCCGGCGATGGCTTGTTCGCGGATTTGCAATGCGGCGACCATGGCGAGAATGGAGGGAACGTTTTCGGTTCCGGCACGGCGTCCATCCTCCTGAGGACCACCCACGATCAGCGGGGTGAGGTGCGATTGGGAGGGACATTTCAAGAACCCGACGCCCTTGGGTCCGCCGAACTTGTGGGCGCAACCGCTCACGAAGTCGCAAGCGCCGAGTCCGCGGGCGGGGAGGCGTCCGATCCACTGGGCGGCGTCGCAGAGAAAGGGGACCTGAAATTCGCGGCAGAGGGCGGCGAGTTCGGGCCAGGGTTGCAGGACTCCGGTCTCGTTGTTGGCGGCCATGATGGCGAGCAGACCGGGCCGTGTGTGTTGCAAGTCGGCGCGAAGTGGATCGGGATCGACGATGCCATCGGGGGTGACGGGGATGAAGCGATGGCGGTTGGGGAACCAGCGTTGGGCGGCGGCGAGAAGGCAGGGGTGTTCGATGGCGCTCAACCAGATTGATTGATCGGCAGGGAGGGTAGTGGAGGCGTGATAGAGCGCGGAGTTGTTGGATTCGGTGGCGCCGGAAGTCCAGACCAGGTCCAGCGGATCGCAGTCGAGCAGATCGGCGAGTTGTTCCCTCGCCCGGGTGAGAGCCGCATCGGCACGGGCGCCAATGCGATGGGGGCTGGAGGGATTGCCGGGGAACTGTTGGGAGGCCTCGAGCCAGGCTTGTTGGGCCTCAAGGAGCATGGGGGCCGTGGCGTTGTGGTCGAAGTAGATCATGTCGGGGAGCCGTCCGCCGGGCAGCTTAAGGGAACGTGGAAATGGTGCAATCCCCCCGATGCGAATGCGATCAAGATTGATCTTGGCGGGGGGCGACCGAAAGATGGGGCGGTGATGCGCGCGCAATCCCCGGTGGCGAAGGAGCTGGTATTGATTGGTGGCGGGCATTCCCACGTGGCGGTGCTGAAGCAGTTCGGCATGAAACCGATGCCCGGTGTGCGCGTGACGCTGGTCTCGAAGGAATGGCGGACGCCCTATTCCGGCATGCTGCCCGGATTCATCGCCGGCCACTATCAAATGGAGGAGGCCCACATTGATCTGCATCCGTTGGCGCAATTTGCCGGAGCGCAATTCGTCGTCGATAAGGTCATCGGCATCGATCTGGAACGACGTCGTGTTCTCCTCGCGGATCGACCGCCGGTGCGATTTGACGTGTTGTCGATCAACATCGGATCCACGCCGCGGGATGAAGGCGTTCCTGGAGCGCGGGAATACGCGCTGCCGGTCAAGCCGGTGGAACGATTTCTTTCGGGATGGGAATCCCTGCAGCGTGAAGTGATGGAGGAACCCCGCGAACGCCGCCGGATTGTGGTGGTGGGGGGAGGCGCGGGTGGAGTCGAGCTGACGCTGTCGATGCGGCATCGATTGCGACAAGTGAGCGGAGCGGGCAATGGGAGTGCGGGCGGTTTGGAATTTTGCCTGGTGACCGCCGGGAAGGAGGTTTTGGAAAGTCACAACCGCGGTGTGCGACGCCGTTTCGCGAGGATACTGCGCGAACGCGGCATCGAGGTGCATAGCGGACAGCGGGTCGTCAAGGTGAGCGCCGAACGTCTGATCACCGACGGGGGTGAGGAGATACCGTATGATCGATTGATCTGGGTGACGAATGCCTCGGCGCCGGATTGGATTCGCGCGTCGGGATTGAAGACGGACTCGGAGGGGTTTGTGTCGGTGGACGCGGCGCTGCGGTCGGTGTCGCATCCGTATGTGTTTGCGGCCGGGGATGTGGCCGCCGTGTTGGAGCATCCGCGTCCGAAGTCCGGGGTATTTGCGGTGCGGCAGGGGCCGGTGTTGTTGGGGAATTTGCGGCAGGTGTTGAGTGATCAAAGTCCGGTGAACTTTCGGCCGCAGCGGCAGTTTCTCAGTTTGATCAGCACGGGCGACGCGTATGCAGTGGCGTCGCGGGGGCCGATTTCGTTTGAGGGCCGATGGGTGTGGAGGTGGAAGGACTGGATTGATCGTCGCTGGATGAGGCGGTACCAGGAGTTGCCGGAGATGGGGGAGGAGAGGCTTCCGGAGGCGGCGGCGGACGGGCATTCGGAATGGGAGCGGGTGATGAGGTTGGGAAGCATGCGATGCGGCGGGTGCGGATCGAAGGTGGGGAGCGGCGTCTTGCGGAGGGTGTTGAACCGGTTGGAGGTGAGGACTGACGAGCGTGTGGTGGCCGGTCTGGACGCGCCGGACGACGCGGCGGTGACGGTGTCCGAGCCGGGCGCGATGAACGTTCACAGTGTCGATTTTTTTCGTTCGTGCGTGAGCGATCCGTTTGTGTTCGGGAAGATCGCGGCGGAGCACTGCCTTGGGGATTTATACGCGATGGGCGCGGAACCGTGTTCGGCGCTGGCGCTGGCGACAGCGCGGTTGGGAGTGGCGTCCGTGATGGAGGAGGAATTGTTCCAGGTGATGTCCGGCGCGCTGGAGGTCTTGAAGGGACACGGGGTCGTGCTGGCGGGAGGGCACAGCGCGGAAGGGCCGGAAGCGGTGTTTGGGTTGGCGGTGTTGGGGTCGGTGCGGAGGGAGGCGCTTTTGCGCAAGGGGGGGATGGCTGTGGGTGAGCAACTGATTTTGACGAAGCCGCTGGGGACAGGCGCGTTGCTGGCGGCTCACATGCGTGGCCGGGCGAAGGGCAAATGGGTGCAGGGGGCGGTCGCGTCGATGTTGCGATCGAATCGCGAGGCGCTGCGGGTGGCGCGGGAGCATGGAGTGACGGCTTGCACGGATGTGACCGGGTTTGGCCTGCTGGGGCATTTGCACGAGATGTGCCGGGCATCGCAAACGGGGGCGGAGGTGCGGCTGGAGGCGGTTCCCTTGTTGGAGGGGGTGCGGGAGGTGATGGCGGGAGGGGTGTTCAGTTCACTGCACGCGGAGAATCTACGGGTGGAGGATTCGGTGGAGGTTGTCGGAGCGCTGCGGGAGCGTGTGGAATTCGGGGCGTTGTTTGATCCGCAGACGTCCGGGGGGTTGTTGTTGAGTGTGCCGGCGGATCGGGCGGAGAAGTGTTGCCAGGCATTGCGTGAGGCGGGACTGGAATTCGCGGCCGAGATCGGGCGGGTGACGGGGGTGGAAGAAGCGGGGAAGTTGATTCGCGTGGTGAAGTAAATCCGATGTTCAGGTGGGAAACCACCTGCCTGCGCCCAGGCTTCGGCAGGCAGGCGAATGGACACGAATTCACACGAATGAAGGGTGTGACGAGCTGAACGGCTACGCCCATTTGAGATTGGGGGAGCGGATGGCCTGGAGCGCCTGTTTGACGTCCATTCCATTTCTGGCTTCGGCGGCGAGACGCTGACGGTATTGGTGAAGGAAGTTGTGTTCGGCCGCCGTGGGGGTGTAG
>DATKEE010000218.1:0-5517 GCA_035544555.1 Candidatus Methylomirabilota bacterium | reverse complement strand
CCAAACCCAGATGACAAGTAAAAGGAGGCTGAGCACCACCAAGAGCCCAATTATCCGCACCCAAAGCGGTGTGCGCTGTCTAAATCTCTGCCACTCTGGTGGATTATAAATGATACGCATGGGCCAATCGCGCTTAGGGTCCGTTCAAAAATAACTTCGGGTTTTGGCGGGAGCGCCGCCTGGCCTTGGGCGAGGCGCGAGGAGGGCGCATCCCCTTTATGGGGCTGTGCCCGACGAGCAACGACGCCCAAGGACAGGCGCCGCCCCGCCCCGGAGGGCTGGGGTGATTTTGACTTCTTGCTTCGTTGCTCCTCAGTTACAGAGCGAAGGCTATGCTCCTTCGTCACGCCTCGCCAGAAGCCAAAATCCCCTCCAGCAAAACCCGAAGCTATTTTTGAACGGACCCTTAAAGGTGGGTGAAAAGCGTGCGATTTTCGAAGAATGAATGGAGGGCGCGATTCGGGTGTCTTGCCCCGGAATGAAGGTCAGAGCGTCGTTACCTCCGCTGCTACGCGATGGAATCGGCGTGACTCGCGCGGATCTCTGAAATCAGGTGGAAATCCGCGCCCCGCCCAAAAAAAATGGCACCATCGAAAGCCAGCTTGAGTTTGACGGGGGCGATCCTCATACTCCCGCGCACTCATTGTTGACGATGAATCCACCGCGCTCCCGCATGCGAACCGTTTCCCTCCCTCGTCCTTGGCTTCTGTGCCTTTTGATGACTTCCGCCGTCCTGTCCGCCGCGGAACTGCTCCCGCCGGGACATCGACCGCTGCCGCCCGGGGTTCACGCCCTGGCCAACGGACGCGTCGTCGTGCAGCCGGGTGAGGTGCTCGAAGAAGCCACTGTGGTGATCCGCGACGGTCGCATCGAGGCCGTGGGCGTCGGTGTCGAGATTCCGACCGACGCGCGCATTTGGGACGTTTCAGGCACGACGATATATGCCGGTTTGATCGATCCCCATCTGGTCCTTGAGGCGAAGGAGGGACCCGTATCCACGAGCATGACGCAACCGATCTCGTTCGCGTCCGATGGTCTGAATTTTTACGGGGTGCCGGGTGCGGAATCCGACCCGGGCCGTCCGGGACCCGGACACAGCATCGCGCAGGTGACGCCCGAGAGGCGCCTGGCGGACGGTTACGCGCCTTCGGCGAAGGTGCTGGAGGGGTTGCGCGAAATCGGATTCACGGCGGCGAACGTGGTTCCCGAGTCGGGCATCATTCGCGGGACCAGCGCGTTCGTGTTGTTGTCGGATGGAAATCCCAATCAGGCGATTGTCCGGGCGGACGTGGCGCAGCACGTCGCGTTTGACATCGAGCGTGGCGGCGGGCGGGCTTATCCGCGGTCCTTGATGGGCGTGATCGCGGTGATCCGGCAGGCGTTTTTCGACGCGGCCCATTCCCGGCTCGATCAAGAGCATTACGAGGCCAATCTGCTATCCCGTCCGCGTCCGGCATTCAATCCGTCACTGGCGGCGCTGGGGCCGGCGGTGGATCGGGAGATGCCGGTGGTCTTCGAGCCGGGCAGCGCGTTGATGGTCGCGCGGGCCGCGCAATTGGCGGAGGAGTTGGACGTGACGCCCTGGATGGTGTCGAGCGGGCAGGAATGGCGGCGGCCCGATTTGCTGGCGGAGGTGGACGCGCCGTTCCTGGTGCCCTTGAATTTTCCCGAGGTGCCGAAGATGCCCGAGGAATCCGACTGGGACCAGGTGTCGCTTGATTTGTTGCGGGCCTGGGACTGGGCGCCGGAGAACGCGGCGTTGCTTTGGAGCCATGAGCGGGAGGTGGCGTTGACGACCCACGGACTGTCCGATCGCAAGGCGTTTCGCAAGAACCTGAGACTGGCGCTGGATCGCGGGCTGGAGGAATCGGACGCGCTGGCGGCACTGACGACGATACCGGCGCGGTTGTGCGGCGTGGAGGATCAGATGGGCACGATTGAAGCGGGCAAGCTGGCGAATCTGACCGTGGTGACGGGGGAAAGTTATTTCGATCCCGAAGCGAAGATTCGTGAGGTCTGGATCGAGGGCCGCCTGTATCGCGCGACGCCGGGAGGAGCGAAGGAAAAGGATCAGGATGAGGAAGAGGATGCCGGCGAAGCCGAAGGCGATCCGGCGGAGGAGCAGGAGAAGGAAACAGCGGACGGAAGCAAAACAAAGGAGAAGGACAAGAAGGCGGAGGAGGTGAAGGCGTTGCGAAAGCAGCGGACGGCGCGTTCGCCGCTCGATGGGCGCGGGCCGTTGGAATCTCCTGATACGGTCCTCGTGGAAGGGGCGACCGTGTGGACCTGCGGGCCGGACGGGATACTGGAGTCGGCCGATCTGTTGGTCTCCGGAGGAAGGATTGTCGCGGTGGGCGGGAATCTCAGGGAGCGGTCGAGGGAGAATGGGAAGATTGTCTTTGTGGACGGCCGGGGCCGGCACGTCACTCCGGGATTGATCGACGCGCACAGTCACACCGCCATTCTCGGGGCGGTGAACGAAGGGACGCTGCCCTCGACTGCGATGGTGCGGATCGGCGATGTGATCAATTCGGAGACGGAGAACCTCTATCAGCAACTGGCCGGCGGGCTGACCGTGGCGAACCTGCTTCACGGATCGGCGAATCCGATCGGCGGCCAGAACGCGGTGATCAAACTGAAGGACGGCGCGTCCCCGGAGGATTTGAAGTTCGAGACGGCGCCACCGGGGATCAAGTTCGCGCTGGGCGAGAACGTGAAGCAGTCGAATTGGGGGGACGACAATACGTCGCGCTTTCCCCAATCGCGCATGGGGGTGCGAACATTTTTTGAGAATCGATTCATCGCGGCGCGGCAGTATCTGGGGGAGTGGGAGCGTTTCGAGGAATCGGGCGGACGGCCCCCGCGCCGGGATCTCGAACTGGAGGCGCTGGGCGAGATATCGCGGGGCGCGCGCTGGATTCATTGTCATTCCTACCGGCAGGACGAGATCCTCGCGTTTCTTCGATTGATGGAGGAATTCGAAGTGCAGGTCGGGACGCTGCAGCACGTGCTGGAGGGATACAAGGTGGCCGACGAAATCGCCGCGCATGGCGCGGGCGCGTCCAGTTTTTCGGATTGGTGGGCCTACAAGTTCGAGGTGTATGACGCGATTCCCCACAACGGCAGCCTGATGCACGAACGGGGCGTGCTGGTGTCGTTCAATTCGGATTCGTCGGATCTGGCGCGGCGGATGTCTCTCGAGGCGGCCAAGGCGGTGAAGTACGGCGGGACATCGGAGGAGGAGGCGTTGAATTTTGTGACATTGAATCCCGCGCGCCAACTCCGGATCGAGGAGCGCGTCGGATCGCTGGAACCCGGCAAGGACGGCGATTTTGTTGTGTGGTCGGGATCGCCGCTGGATTCGGAGACGGTGTGTTTGCAGACGTGGATCGAGGGGCGGAAGTATTTTGATCGGGAACAGGCATCGGAGCGCGCGGCGGCTCGGGAGCGGGAGCGGAGCGAGTTGCTGGAAAAGGCGAGGAAGGTTCTGGGTGTGGCGAAACCGCGGGCGGGAGCGGAGGCGGCGCGGGAGGCGTTCTTCCGGCGCGCATTGGAACACGCGCATGATGACCTGGCGATTGAATGCATGGAGTGCGGACTGCCGCGGTGACACTGAAGACGAATCGATTACGAACAGACAGGTATGGAAACGAATGGATTGCGATTGATGGCGTTGCTGGTGTGCGGGGCGTTCCCGCTGACTGCCGGTGCGGAGACACTCCTGCTCCGGGGGGCGACCGTGCACACCGTCAGCGGACCGGTGTATTCGCCGGGCCAGGTGTTGATCGAGGAGGGACGGATCATTGCCGTGGGCGAGACCGTGGAGGCGGGCGACGCCGGTGTGGTCGATCTCGAGGGGCTGCATCTGTTTCCGGGAATGATTGCCGCGGGCACGTCGTTGGGACTGGTGGAGATCAACGCGGTGCGGGCGACGCGGGATACCTCCGAGGTGGGAGAATATACGCCCGATGTCCGGTCGTGGGTGGCGGTGAATCCGGATTCAGAATTGATTCCGGTGGCGCGGGCCAACGGGATCACCCATGCGCAGCCGGTTCCGCAGGGAGGAATCGTGACCGGCCAATCCGGCGTGATCGCCCTGGACGGCTGGACGTTCGAGGACATGACCATTTTGAATCCGGTGGCGCTGCATGTGTTCTGGCCGGGCATGGCGTTGAACACGACGCCGAAGGAGGAGTATCGGGACAGGAGCCGATGGAAGTCGCTCGAGGATCAGGCGAAGGAGCGGCGGAAGCGGCTGGAGGAGTTGAAGGATTTCTTTGCGGAGGCACGGGCCTACGAGAAGGCGAAACGCGCGGCGGAAGCGCGTCCGGGAACGGAATTCAAGGAGGTGCCGGCTTGGGAGGCGGTGCTGCCGTATGGGAGCGGGGATCTGCCGCTTATGGTTCACGCGGATGACCGGCGCGAGATCGAGGCGGCGCTGGATTGGGCGGAGGAGGTGGAGTATCGGATTGTCCTGGCCGGGGGACGCGATGCGTGGCGGGTTGCGGACCGGCTGGCGAAGGCGGAGGTGCCGGTGGTTTTCGAGCATGTGTTCACCCAGCCGGCGCGCGCGACGGATCCCTATGACGCGCATTTCAAGGCGCCACGAATCCTGCAACAGGCCGGCGTGAAGGTGGCCTTCAGCAACGGCCTGGGCGGGATGGCCGCGTCCAAGACGCGGAATCTTCCCTACGAGGCGGCGCAGGCGATGGCCTTTGGACTGCCGCGCGAGGAGGCCTTGAAGGGAGTCACGCTTTATCCCGCTGAAATCCTGGGCCTCGCGGCCCGCCTGGGAAGTATCGAACCGGGCAAGGAGGCCTCCCTGGTTGTGGCGGATGGCGACATCCTGGACCTCCGCAGCCGGGTGACGCGGATGTGGATTGCCGGGCGCGAGGTCAATCTGGAAAACCGGCATACGCGGCTCTACGAGAAATACAAGGCGCGTCCGCAGCCGGAATTGTGACCGGACGACATCGAAGCGGGCGAGAGCCCGCGCGCCGGAGATTAACGATGGTGCCCACGGGAGAACGACGGCTATCCGGCGATATTCACCAATGGCGGCGCAAGATTTCCATTCGAGTCAAAACGCATTTCCAGCGGTTCTCCGGTGTGATGGGTTCCCTCGAGAGCCTGCATTTCATTGAAGATCGCCCCGGATACTTGCAGATGTTCCAGGGAGAGCGTATTTGCGATGCGAACCACGCGCGCCTTTGCCGGATCCGGCAGGGCCAGCGAACGCAATGCGGCTTCGATGGCCTCGCGGTCGGTGTCGAAGTGAATCGGGATCTTCGCGTTCTGGGGTGTGAGCGAGGTAAGCGCGTTCATATTCAATACCTGGTGATCGATGGCCTTGACCAGGCGTGTGGTAGTCAGGTCGGCCATGCCGATGCCGATCGCGTTGCCGTGGGTTTCAGGAGTCAAATCGCGGACGAAGATGCGACGGATGAAGGGGCGCTGACCGGCTTCGTTCTTAAGGAGGCTGGAATAACCATGCACGCCGCGGCCGATGATGTTGGG
>DATKEE010000217.1:0-8169 GCA_035544555.1 Candidatus Methylomirabilota bacterium | reverse complement strand
GTTTGTTGAGCATGAGTTCCATGGCCTCAACGGGGGGGACGCCGGTGAGGGCGCGGCGGAGGATGACGACCTTGTTGTATTCGTCGGGGTGATAGAGGAGTTCCTCCTTGCGGGTGCCGGAGAGTTCGATGTTGATGGAGGGGAAGATGCGGCGGTCCACGAGATGTCGGTCGAGGTGGACCTCCATGTTGCCGGTGCCCTTGAACTCCTCGAAGATGACCTCGTCCATGCGGGAGCCGGTATCAACGAGGGCGGTGGCCATGATGGTGAGGGAGCCGCCTTCCTCGAGGTTGCGGGCGGCGCCGAAGAAGCGCTTGGGTTTGTGGAGGGCGTTGGCATCGACGCCGCCGGAGAGGATTTTGCCGGAGTGGGGCTGGACGGTGTTGTAGGCGCGGGCGAGGCGGGTGATGGAGTCGAGGAGGATGACGACGTCGCGTTTGTGCTCGACCATGCGCTTGGCCTTTTCGATGACCATTTCGGCGACCTGGACGTGTCGCTCGGGGGGTTCATCGAAGGTGGAACTGATGACTTCGGCGGGGATGCAGGAGCGTTCCATGTCGGTAACCTCCTCGGGGCGTTCATCGATGAGGAGGATGAAGAGGTAGGACTCGGGATTGTTTTTGAGGATGGCGTTGGCGAGTTTCTGCATGAGCACCGTTTTCCCGGTGCGCGGGGGGGCGACGATGAGGCCGCGGGTGCCCTTGCCGATGGGGCAGACGAGATCGAGGACGCGGGTGGAGAGTTCCTCGGGATGGTTTTCGAGGATGAAGCGTTGCTCGGGGAAGAGGGGGGTGAGGTTGTCGAAATGGGTTTTGTCCTTGGCCTTTTCGGGGTCCTCGTTATCGACGGATTCGACCTTGAGGAGGGCGAAGAAGCGTTCCTTTTCCTTGGGGGGGCGGATCTGGCCGGCGATGAGGTTGCCGGTCTGGAGGTCGAAGCGGCGGATCTGGGAGGGGGAGACGTAGATATCCTCGGGGCAGGGCAGGTAGTTGAAGCTGCGGGAGCGGAGGAAGCCGAAGCCTTCGGGGAGGATTTCGAGAACGCCCTCGGAGAAGAGGATGCCGCTGCGTTCGGCATTCTTCTGGAGGATGTGAAAGATGACCTCATGCTTGCGCATGGTGCCGAAGTTCTCGATCCCCATTTCCCTGGCCATCTGGTTGAGGTCGGTCATGTTCATCGCCTGGAGTTTGGCGATATTGATCGACTGCCCGGGGGTGCCGGTGGCCGGGGTGGAGTCGGCGTCCTGGACTTCAGGGGGTTCGACGGGGCGGGTGGGCGGATCGAGCGGAAGGTCGGATTCCGCCATGGGGATTTTGGGGATGGAGGGAGAGCGGGGATCTCCGGCGGGGCGAGGTCCGTTTTTGTGGTGGGGGGACTTCGACCTGGGAGAGGAGCGGGGTTTGGAGGCCCGTTTGGTGGCGGCTCTGGGCATAATAGCTGGCTGTGACTGCGGTGATATTGGCGGCCCTACATCCTGATATATAGGGCGGACTGGATGGCAAGCCGGGCGGTGGGTGACACCACAGGCCTTGTTTTGGATGGTCAGGGACTTGATTCGTTCAAACCGGTCAGGAACCGATTGGGGACTGGCGGAAAGCTTCAGTGAGTTTGATCAGTAGGGCAAGGGAAAACTTGCGGTGAGTTCGCGCACACGGTGGCGCACCTTTCTGGCCGCGTCAAGGTTCTTCAAGTCGAGGAGGACTTCGCTGATCATGTCGGCGATGGCGGCCATTTCCTGTTCCTTCATTCCGCGGGTGGTGACGGCGGGAGTGCCGAGCCGGATGCCGCTGGCCTGGAAAGGCGAGCGGGTTTCGAAGGGGATGGTGTTTTTGTTGACCGTGATGCCGGCTTCGTCGAGGGCGGCCTGGCATTCCTTGCCGGTGACGCCGCGGGCGCCGACATCCACGAGCATGACGTGGTTGTCGGTGCCGCCGCTGATGAGGCGGAATCCGTTACGGGTGAGGCCGCCGGCGAGGGACTGGGCGTTTCGGACGATCTGGCGCTGGTAATCGCGGAAGGCGGGTTGGGCGGCCTCGTGGAAGCAGACCGCCTTGGCGGCGATGACGTGCATGAGGGGGCCCCCCTGGATGCCGGGGAAGGTCTGGGAATCGATTGCCTTTGCGTATTGTTCCCTGCAGAGGACGAGGCCGCCGCGGGGTCCGCGCAGAGTTTTGTGGGTGGTGGTGGTGACGAAGTCCGCATGGGGGACGGGGCTGGGGTGAACGCCCGCCGCGACCAGGCCGGCGATGTGGGCAATGTCCGCGAGGAGCCAGGCGCCGACGTCGCGGGCGATTTCGCCCATGCGGGCGAAGTCGATGATCCGGGGATAGGCGCTGGCACCGACGGTGATCATGCGGGGGCGATGTTCGAGGGCCATGCTGGCGAGTTGATCGTAATCGATCTGCTCGTTGTCCTTGCGGACGCCGTAGTGGACGATTTCGAAGAATTTGCCGGAGAAGTTGGCCTTGTTGCCATGGGTGAGGTGGCCACCGTGGCTGAGGTCCATGGTGAGGAGTTTGTCCCCCGGTTTGAGGAAGGCGAAATAGACGGCCATGTTGGCGCCGCTGCCGGAGTGTGGCTGAACGTTGGCGTGTTCGGCGCCGAAGAGTTCACGGGCGCGGTCGATGGCGAGTTGTTCGGCGACATCGACGTGTTCACAGCCGCCGTACCAGCGTTTTCCCGGATAGCCTTCGGCGTATTTGTTGGTGAGGACGGAGCCCTGGGCCTCCATGACGGCGGGGCTGGTGAAGTTTTCGCTGGCGATGAGTTCGATGTTTTCCTGCTGGCGTTTGGTTTCGAGGCGGATGATGTCGGCGATCTCGGGATCGACATGGATCAGACGGTGTGGGGATGGGGAGTTGGTGGGTTCCATTTTATTGACTCTGCGTTCGTGCCTGCCGCCCTCGAAGCGGGCGGCGAGGAAGGCATCCATCATCCGGCAGGCGAGTTCGGCTCCGGTGCCGGCGCCACTCAGGCAAAGCACATTGGCGTTGTTATGCCGCCGGGCGAGGGCGGCTGTGGATTCATCAAAGGCGAGGGCCGCGCGCGCGCCGGGCACCTTGTTGGCGGCGATGCTCATGCCGACTCCGGTGGTGCAGATCAGAAGGCCGAGATCGGCCTTGCCCGCCGCCACGCGGTTTGCGACGAGGTGTGCGAGGTCCGGGTAATCCGCGGCGTCGGTGGAATTGGTTCCCAGGTCGGCGACGGGGATGCCCTGGTCCTGCAGGTATCGTTTCAGGGTTTCCTTCAAGGCGAAGCCGCCATGATCGCAGGCAATGGCGAGGCTGGTGGATTGGCGGGTGTCCACGGGCGGGGGATTGGCGTCCGTCCGCTCGAGAAAGGTGATCATTGCGGCGACGCCCTGTTCGATCTGATCGCGGCAGCGGACATAGACTTCGTAGGAGCCGCCGATGGGATCCGGGATGTCCTTCTCGAAGTAGTCGAGGGTTTCGTCGAATTCGCGCAACAGGAACGTTTTTTCGGCGGCCTGGGGATGGAGCAGGTTGATGGCGTCCACGTGGTTGTGGCTCAAACCGAAGATGTAATCGGCCTGTTGGACGAGATCGGCGGTGAGCATGCGGCTGCGGTGACCGGTGATGTCCAGGCCCAATTCCCGCATGGCGCGGACGGCATTGGCGCTGGCAGGTTGGCCGTTCACGGCGCCGACTCCGGCGGAGAGGACGGCATAATCGCCCCGTCCCTTCGCCATGGATTTGAAGAGTCCTTCCGCCATGGGACTGCGGCAAATATTGCCGGTGCAAACGAAGAGGATGGTCTTCATGGCGTCAAAAATGATGTGACCTTGGGGTTGGTTCCCCGAATCGTCAACGGGAAATCAGCGTTTCGAGGCTTCGCTCAAGACGCTCAATCCCTTCAACAAATCGAGGGCGCGCGCGAGTGCCGGATCGCCGATTGTTGTGACGGATTCCTGGCGTGTGGCGGGGGTTTCTTCCCGGGGTTCGGAACCGATGCCGAGACCTTCGCGCCGCATGCGAACGAGGTCGGCCTCATTCACCCGGCTGCGTCTCTGGCCATTGGTTTCGGCGGCGGAGACGACCTTGAAGGGGTTTTCCAGCCAGGCGCGTTCGCGGTCCGGATCGATCTCCACCTCGATGTCGGGAGTGACACCGTCCGGCGGCATGGATTGGTTGCCGGCGAGCCGGATGCCACCGGTTGCGACGCGGAGGATACGGCCATCCTTCAAGGGGAAATCCGTGAACAGGTGGGCCTCCCCGGCGGTCCGGCTGCCGATGAGGAGGGCGGATTCCGTGTCGCGCATCAAGGCGGCCAGAGTCTCGGCGGCTCCGGAGGTGCTGCCGTTCAACAGAACGATGGTGGGAAGTTTGACGTCGTCGGGTTGTGGTTTCGCCCGGAATGGCCCCTCCTTCAACTCGATCAGGGGGCGGTCGTCTGAGACGAACACATCGGCCACACCCGCTGCGGCGGAAAGGTCCAGGCCGCCGGCGAAGCGCAGGTCGAGGATGATGCCATTGAGGGCTTCGCCGCCAGACTGGAATTCCCGGATGGCGGCGCGCAACTCATCGGCGACGCTGCCTTCCAGCGTGGCGAGGCGCACATAACCGTAGTAGTTGTCATAACGTTCCACCCGCGCGATGCCGGACGGGCTTGATTCCGGGGTGGAGGCGGGGATACCGGATGGAATGAGGGTGACACGGGAGGGGTGGGCGTCGAGCAGACCCTGAATGGCGGCTTGATCCAGTTCCTGCGCGGTGACGGCGGGGAGGTTGTCCTTCAGGATTTCGTATATCTCGCCGAATGCCGGCGCGAATCCGGACGCGCCGGCATCCGTTGCGGGTTCAGCCGCCGGGAGTGTGGTGATCAGGGACAGGAGGATGAGGGAAGATGAGAAGGGTTTCATGGTGTGTTCTGGCCTGTCATCGAGGCTTGATTGGTTGAGCGGGTCAGCGCGGATTGTCAGGTCAGGGCTTTTGCGGCGATGTCACGCCGGTAATGGGCGCCTTCAAAACGGATCATTTCGACCGCCTGGCAGGCGGAGTTCCGCGCCTCCGCCAGGGTGTCCGCCCAGGCTGTCACGCCGAGCACGCGCCCTCCGTTCGTGACAATGGCATTGTCCTTCCGCGCGGTTCCCGCGTGAAACACCTTCACATTCGGCAATCGGGCGGCGTCCTCGAGCCCCTGGATCGGCCGTCCGGTGGCATGGGAACCCGGGTAACCCTCCGATGCCATGACGACGCAGACGGCCGATTGAGGATTCCAGCGCGGCGAGACGTTGTCCAAGGTGCCATCCAGGCTTGCCTCGAGCAACTCGACGAGGTCGTTGTCCAGGCGGACCAGATACACCTGCGTCTCCGGATCGCCAAAGCGGGCGTTGAATTCGAGCACCCTGGGTCCGCGCGGCGTCAACATCAGCCCCGGATAGAGGATGCCGTGGAAGTCCATACCCTCGGACCGGCAGCCGGCGAGCCAGCGGTCGAGGATGGATCGCTGGACGTCCTGCATTGCCTGAGCGGACAGGAACGGCGCGGGCGAGAAGGCCCCCATGCCGCCGGTATTGGGGCCGCGATCACCGTCGAACGCCTGCTTGTGGTCCTGTGACGTGGGAAACAGCATGTAACGCGTGCCGTCGCAGAGCGCGTGCAGGGAAACCTCCGTGCCTTCCAGCAATTCCTGAATGACGATGCGCGCGCCGGCCGCTCCAAAGGAGTGATCGACCAGAATCGAGTCGATGGCCAGATCCGCCTCGGCGGGATTGTGGCAGAGCAGCACCCCTTTGCCCAGCGCGAGGCCGTCCGCCTTGACCGCGCAACGACCGTTCAACTTCCGGGCGAAGCGTTTCGCCGGCGCGGCGTCTTCGAAGGTTCCCGATTCGGCTGTGGGGATGCCATGGCGTTCCATGAATTCCTGGGCGAACACCTTGGAGGATTCGAACCGGGCCGCCTGTTGATTGGGACCCCAGATGCGCAGCCCTTTTGCCTGGAACAAATCGACGATGCCGAGTGCGAGCGGGTTGTCGGGTCCGACGACCGTGAGGTCCGGCATTTCGCGGAGGGCGAATTCCAGCAGGCGGGGCAGGTCGCCGGCCGGGAGCGCGACGCACTGGACGGGCTGATGATTGGAGGCGAGTTGCTCCGCCGCGATCCCCGCGTTACCGGGGGCGCACCAGAGGCGTTGAACGCGGGGCGATTGCGCCAGTTTCCACACCAGCGCGTGTTCGCGTCCGCCAGAGCCAATGACCAGCACCTTCATGAGCGGAACATTGAATCAGGAAACCGGCAAATCGGGAAAAGGAAATTTTGTCGGTGGCGAACAGGGCGGGTGAATTCATGGAAGTCATGGATTGACCTGACCGCGGATGAGAGTTATTGCGGGATTCAGCCCTGCCTGAAAACACTGTCATGCCATGAGAACTCCGCTACCCACCCTTCTTGTCATTGGTGTCCTGACGTGGAACCTGTCCGCGGCGACCTGGCCTGATGCCGACTGGCCCACCGCGGAGGCTGGAGCTGTCGGGCTCTCCGCCTCCAGGCTGGCCGAGGCCCGCGAGTATGCACTGACGGGCGGGGGTTCCGGGGTGATCATCCATCAAGGTCACGCTGTCATGCGATGGGGCGATCCCGCCACACTCTACGACCTGAAATCCACTTCGAAGTCCATTGGCGTCATGGTGCTTGGGCTCGCCTTGAAGGATGGGCTGGTTGAACTGGACGATCCCGCCCGGCAACATCATCCGGCCTTTGGGACTCCGCCGGACTCCAATGCCGACACCGGCTGGCTGGATCAAATTACGCTGCGTCAGTTGGCGAACCAGACGGCCGGATTTGAGAAGCCCGGGGGCTACACGAAGCTGATGTTTCCGCCAGGAACGCGATGGCATTACAGCGACGGGGGGCCCAACTGGCTGGCCGAATGTCTCACGCTCCGGTATGAACGCGACCTCAATGAGGTGCTCTTCGATCGGGTATTCACACCGCTGGGCATCGCCCCCGGGGATATTCGCTGGCGCAAGCACGCCTACCGGCCCGATGAAATCGAAGGAATCAAGCGCCGCGAATTCGGCTCCGGCTTCCATGCGAACGTTGATGCCATGGCGCGCATTGGATATCTCCATCTCCGCGGGGGACGATGGAAGGATGAGCAAATCCTGCCCGCGGAGTTCATCGATGCCATCCGCGAGCAGACGGCCGGACTGGCGAAACTGCCGGTGCAGGATCCGGACAACCACGACAACGCCTCGTCCCATTACGGATTGCTTTGGTGGAACAATGCGGATGGCAGCCTGGCCGGAGTTCCGCGCGACGCGATGTGGTCCTGGGGATTGTACGACAGTCTGATTGTGGTCATCCCCGGCCCTGATCTCGTCGTTGCGCGGGCCGGCAAATCGTGGAAACGCGACCCGGACGCGTCGCACTACGACGTGTTGAAGCCGTTTCTCGAGCCGATTGCCGCCGCGGCGGGCTTTACGGCGGAGGCTCCCTGAATCGTTGAATCACACGCCGGTTGGCGGGTTGGAGGGAGTTGCTCGAGATTCGCGGTAACCGGAAGTCATGGGGCGGCGTCTGTGGTTCTCGTCACCCGTTGACGGCAAACTGATTCCAACCTTCAAACTCTCTTGTTATGAACGGATTAACCTTGCTGATCAAGGACATCGGCACCACGAAGGTGGAACTGCCGGATTCGGCAAAAGACAAACTATCATGAAGATCATCAAGCAATTGTTCCCGTTGGTTCCCGCGTTTCTATTCCTGGGGTGTTCGAATCCCGCCGAAAATGTCCCCGAGGCATCGGTCCGGCCGGCATCGACGAACGAGGTGGCGGATGTCGGTGAGCCCGCCGGTGAAAATGCACGGACATTCGTGATTGCCCCGCCGTCGTCCACCATCAATTGGGCGGGCTCGAAGGTGACGGGAAGTCACGATGGAGGGTTCAATCAGTTCGTGGGCGAACTGCGGGTGGTGGACGGGAAACTGGCGGACACCGGAAACAAGGTGGTGATCGATGCCGCCTCGATCTGGTCGGACAACGACCGTCTGACAAGCCATTTGAAGAGTGATGACTTCTTCGGCGTGGAGACTTATCCCACGGCGACCTTTGTCACGACGTCGATTGACTCGTCCAAAACACCGGCCACAGTGACGGGGAATCTGACGATGCACGGGATCACGAAGGAGATTTCCTTTCCGGCGACGA
>DATKEE010000216.1:0-2265 GCA_035544555.1 Candidatus Methylomirabilota bacterium | reverse complement strand
TGAAGAGTTATGAGTTGCGGGGGGTGGCCGGCAAGGGACAACTGGGAAACGATACCGATTGCGATACCGACAGTCATTCGTTCATCCGCGATCATCCGCGAAAATCCGCGGTCCTTCTCTGCAACCTGGAGGGATTTCTTTTCCCTCACCCTCGTTCCCTCTCCCGCCGCGGTGTCTGGGAAGGGAGACGTGGCGTCGGAAGGGAGGAAGTTTCGTACGTGGAGAATGCAATCTGTGCGCCTTCGGCATTCGTCAGGGACGCGGTGGAACCCTACCGGGGTATCGATGGGGGGGCGCAAAATTGGCGTCGTGCGTGCGGTCGAGGAAGAGTGATCCGACTTACGTCGGAGGCTACGAGGGGTAGGGTGGAAAGTCGCGCGGGCAGGCTGGCCGCGCTCCGAACGGTTGAATTCTTCGGGCCACCCTGACGACCCGCGCCCCGGGTTCCGGAAAGAAATCGGCTGGACTCGGAGCCATTCTCGACAATGCTATCTCTCAGCATGAGCCACCTCATCCGCAGGCCTCCCTGGCCCAACGCCTCAACTGACACATGCCAGTCCCGGTTCTAACCGTCACCCGGATGCGCGAATGGGAGAAAGCCTCCTGGGAAGCGGGCCGCAAGGAGCGGGAGGTCATCGCGGAGGTCGGACGCCTCCTCGCCCGGCGCATCCTGGATCTGACCGCGCCGGGTGCGGACATCCTGATTCTCGCCGGCAAGGGTCACAATGGCGACGATGCCCGCCTGGCCGAACCGCATTTGCGGGATCGCAAGGTCACCGTCCAGCGCGTCACCGATCCCGCCCCGGGACTCGCCGGATTTGAGCAGTGGTGCCGCGAACGACCGGGCCGGGCCGCGCCCGCTCGGTGCCTGATCGCGGGCGCGAATCTTCCGGTGCTGGTCATTGACGGGTTGTTCGGCATCGGCTTGAACCGTCCTCTTGACGACGCCTGGATCCGCTTGCTCCGCGCGATCAATGAAAGCCGGCTGCCGGTGCTCTCCGTGGACGTTCCGTCGGGGCTCAACGGAGAAACCGGCCAGGCGGAAGGCGAGGCCTTGCGCGCCGACCTCACGATCACCCTGGGCGCGCCCAAGGCGGGGCTCATCCGCCCTTCCGCCTGGGAATACGTCAACCGTCTGGAAGTGCTGCCCGAGATCGGATTGATCCCCTGCCCGTTCGATTCTGAACTCTGCTGGACTCTGCCGGAGGATTTTGCCGGGTTTCCTCCACGCCGCCGCGCCGCCACTCACAAGGGAACCTACGGACACGTGGTGATTTTCGCAGGCAGTCCGGGATACCACGGAGCCGCGGTTCTGGCGGCGCGCGCGGCGGCTCGTGCCCGGCCGGGTCTGGTCACGGTGGTCACATTGCAGGTGACGTATGTTCCCATTGCCTCGCAACTTCAGTCCGCCATGGTTCATGTGTGGGAACCCGGATTTCAACTTCCAAACGCGGCCACGGCTTTGGTCTTCGGACCGGGTCTGGCCGCGCCCGATATTCCGGAAGGCTTCCGGGATCAATTGCGCGATTTCTGGGTGGATCAGCCGATGCCGATGGTTGCGGATGCGAGCGGGTTGGATTGGTTGCCGGCGGGAACGTTCAAGCGCGACGCGATTCGTGTGATCACCCCCCATCCGGGCGAGGCGGCGCGTCTCTTGGGAAGCGCGGTTGCGGATATTCAATCCGACCGCCCCGCCGCCGTCCGCCAATTGTCACGGCGTTTTGGCGGCTGCCTTGTGGTCTTGAAGGGGCATCAGACACTGATCGGGAGTGCCGGGGGCGCGCAGTATCTGAACAGTTCGGGCAATCCGGGTCTCGCGCAGGGGGGAAGCGGCGACTTGCTGGCCGGGCTGCTCGGAGGACTGCTCGCGCAGCCCGCCCTGGCCGGTGAACCCGTTCGCGCCGTGCGCCATGGCGTCTGGTGGCATGGGGCCGCCGCGGATCGACTGGCGGGTTCCCTCCCCCACTGGACCCTCGAGGATCTGCCCGGGGCCCTGAGGTCGCTTGACGGCGAAGCCAATTGAGCCGGTTGCCGGGAGACAGCAGCAAATCTCGTTTTGAGGAGCGCGGCTGTGTCTGAAAGACCAGCCGCAGCCCGTCCGAACGGCCGTTGCCGAATCCACGCGCTGCGGCTGGTGCTCCGCACACAGCCGCGCTCCGACCAAAATGAGAATCGCTGGGGAGACAGGCAAATTTGCTTTCTTTGCCGGAGTTCGTTTGATATTCAACCGCGATATGCACAGGAGCCACCAACTTTGCCTGTCCC
>DATKEE010000215.1:0-3498 GCA_035544555.1 Candidatus Methylomirabilota bacterium | reverse complement strand
GCCCGGTTCCGTCAAAACAAAGATCGAAGCCTGTTTCAACCATGGAACAGGAGAGGCAGAACAGGAAACGATTTCGATTTCGATTTCGACACCGACAGTGATTTGCTCATCCGCGCCCATCCCCGTAATCCGCGGTACCTTTCCCCAGCCTGAAACGTTTTCATTTCCCTCCACAGTCACCCACGACAGCAACCCTCGGTATCGGGGTCGCAATCGGTATCGGGATCGAAAGGAATCAGGAAACGAGTTCTGGATGAGAGAAACCTGATGGTCCTAGTGCAGAAGCAACCAGGGAGGGGCGGATCAGGATCTTATCGCCCTCTCCCTCCGCCTCATCTTTTACCCCCGATCTTTTACCTTTCCCCTCGCCCTGGCGTCCAAGGGGCTGCTAAAAAATGCGAGGTAAAAAATGGCCGACTGAATACCCCGCAGCACGGCACCGGCGATGGCGCTTGCCGGAATTGGTCGCCGGTTTCCGCCCTGAATCCCGATGCCCGTTTATCCTTCCGTCGCCAATGGACCCCCTTCGTGTTCATTCGCGTTCATTCGTGGTTTCCCACCCGAATGGATACGTCCGGCGAGCTGCCTCCGGAGTTTCGGAACGTCATTCCCGATCACGGCATCCATCCGGCGCACCTGCCTTCGAAAGGTGAATCCCGCCGGCAGGCCATTCACGCCGAGAGCCTCGATGGATTTGCCCAACCGGGCGCGAACCTTCTGCCAGAGCGCAACCAGATCGGCGCGATCCTGCAATGCCAGTTCACGGCGGTAACTCGTCTGAAACCATGTGTCCAGCCCCTCGTCCGTGCACGACCGGGCCTGTTGCCGGCGCAAATGATAATGACCCGCCAGCCAGGCCGCGGCCGCCAGAAGAATCCCCGCCACCGCAATGCCCGCCGGCGTTGTCCAACTCTCCGCGCTCCTGGCAAGCCACGCGAGCGCCAGTGTCAGCACCGCCAGCGTAATCGTCACCGACCAGACCTTGAGTCGAATCGATTGAAACCGCCGCGTCATTGACTGCACCACCCGCCCCTGCATCGACAGGCAACGCGCGCTCACCAGAAGATCGCTCACCAGATTGTCGGCGCGGCGCGCGGGCGCGCGACGAATCTCCGCCACCACCTCGTCGCGCGACACGTCGAAATCATCCAGCGCGATGGACGCTTCCCGGGGGGTCGCGGTCTGGCGCGCGGGATCCGGCAGGTAGGTGTTGAAAATGTGCGGCACGTCCTTGGTCGGAATCGTCTTGGAAAGATTCCAGCACAACGTCCCGTAGGTCCGGGCGAAATCCCGGATGTTGGAAAAGCGGTCCACCTTGTTCATCACGATCAGGAGCTTGTGCTCCAGCCCCACCAGCGTTTCCGTGAAGATCGACACCGCTTCGCCGGTCGTTCCCGGTTTGTCAGGATCGAAGAAGAACAGGATCAAATCGGCCATCTCGGCGAAGGCGCGCACCCCGGCGGAAAAATCATATCCCCGGCCTCGCGTCGTGCCCGCCGCGTCGATCATCCCGGGACTGTCAATGAGGGTGACGGTCTTCAGCAGTTCCGCGGGATGGGTCTTCAGTCGAAGCCGTCCAAGAAAAACCGGGCCGAGCGGTTGCAGGCGTTGATAGGAAAACTCCGGGTGTGTGACGACCGTCTGGCCGTCCAGTTCATCCTCCTTGTCGCCATGGGTCAGAATCGTGAACCCATCATCGGTGGGAGCCAGGCCGGTCTTCTGCAATTCCGCCCGCAGGAGGTGGTTGATGAAGGAGGACTTGCCCGAGGAATGATTCCCCAGAAACAGCACGGTCGGCGTTCCGGCCGCCTGGTTGCCGCTCAACGGCAGTTCGAAGGCCAGCCGCTCCGCCAGCGGCCGCAGGGTCTGCTCGCAGATCGTCTGAACTTCCCGTTCCAGTCTGACGAGATCATCCATAGGATGCCGAAACTCTCCGGGAGACCCGGCGAATCCGCAAGGGAGAACCCGCCCACCGCCAACACCCGGGTGCGCCTGAAAGGGTGACATCATGAGTGCAACCTTTTGTTGCAGGTGTCGCAAACGATCGTCCGCCGCAACCCGGCCGGCACAGCGGGCAACATTAGTCCACGTCATTGCGTTCATTCGGCGCGATTCAAACTGGCCGCCGAATCGCGCGATTCAAAAAAACGCTTGTGAAATATTTCACAGCTAGGCAACGTGACGGTCCTTTCGAGTCCGAAAGGTGAATCCCACGGGTCGCTGATCCGCTGATCCACGAATGACGACAGTCCGATGACCATGTTCAAATCCATCCTGGCGGCGTTCTGTCTGCTCGGCTTCGTGGCAACCGGACTCGGCGCGGCGGCGGGGGCCGGGGACGGCGAACACGCGCATCACGAACTGCCGCCGGGCGCGGTGCCGTTGCTCGAGATCGGCCCGTTCACCGTCACGAACTCGATGGTCGTCACCTGGGTGGTGGCGATCCTGTTGATTCTCCTCGCACGCAAGGCCACCCGCAATATCCAGGAAATTCCCTCCGGCCTTCAGAACTTCTGGGAATGGATCGTCGAAAGCCTCTACGATTTCCTCGAAGGCATCATCGGGCATGACCTCGTGAGAAAGACCTTCTGGTTCTTCGCCACGCTCTTCATCATGATCCTCGCCTGCAACTGGCTCGGCCTCATCCCCGGCGTCGGCTCCATCGGCTGGGGCCCGTCCTCCGGCGGCGCCCCCTTGGGCCTCGTGTATGCCGATCAACCCATCCTTCGCGGCGCCAACGCGGACATGAACATGACGCTCGCCATGGCGATGATTTTTTTCACCTGCTGGACCTGGTGGGCGTTGAAGGCAAACGGTGCCGGCGGTCTCATTCTCCACCTGTTCGGCCCGAAGGGGGACTCTGCCGGAGCCCTCAAGTTCCTCATGATCTTCGTCTTCATCGCGGTGGGCCTGCTCGAGGTGGTTTCAATCCTGTTCCGCCCCATCTCGCTCAGTTTCCGGCTCTACGGAAACATTTTCGCCGGGGAAACCATGCTCGAAACCATGGCCATGATGGGCGGCAAATATTTTGGCTGGTTGATTCCCATCCCCTTTTATTTCATGGAGCTCCTGGTCGGCCTGGTTCAGGCCCTCGTATTCATGCTCCTCACCGCCGTGTTCACCCTCCTCATTTGCACGCATGAAGAGGAAGGACACGGCCAAGCGCATCACTGACGCCATACATAGAATTTCGGCCGCCGGACCGTGGCAGGACTGCGGGGGTGGCCGGGAACCCAGTAAGAAAGGAAACATATGTTGCCAATGCTCGCAGAAATGACCGGCAATTTTCACATCGGTCTGGCCGCCGCCGGGGCCGCCATCGGTGTGGGAATCATCGGTATGAAGGCCTCCGAAGCGGTGGGACGCAATCCCGGCGCCTCGACCAAGATCCTCGTCCAGTCGATCCTGGCCATCGCCTTCGCGGAAGGTATCGTCTTCTTCGCCATTTTCCTGGCGCAAGGACAATAACCCTCGGCGCGGAACCGGTCTCCGGTTCCG
>DATKEE010000214.1:0-6522 GCA_035544555.1 Candidatus Methylomirabilota bacterium | reverse complement strand
AGGTTCGGGCGGCGGACATACTGGGCTGTCACATTATCAGGGGGGACGCTGATGTAGCGCTTGGACGGGCGATGGAGAGTTGGCTCGGCCAACACTCGTCAAGCCCGGAGCTGTAGAGGTTCGTCATCCCCGCGCCGCACGATGTGAATGAACTCATGCGACTGGTGCCCAAAGCCAGACTCACCACCATCGACGAACTCAGGAGGACGCTGGCGCGATGACAATCGCTCCCGGATTCACACAGTGGATTCCTCTGCCTTGCGGCGACTTCGGCAGAATTCTCCGCGACCCGCTCGGCTTCCAGCTTCGAGCCCGGGAACGGTTCGGCGATGTCGTCCGATTCCGCAATGGACCGTTCCTGATCCACTTTCTCTATCACCCGGATCATGTCCGGCTGGTGCTTCATGACCGGCAACGGAACTATCTGCGAAGCTGGCAATACCGGCTGTTGCAACGGTTGTTCGGCGATAATCTCGTCGTTTCCGAAGGCGAATTCTGGATGCGCGAGCGGCGGCTGGCACAACCCGCTTTTCACCGCGAACGGCTGGCCAAGTACGCCGGGATCATGGCGGATGCCACGAACCGGTTGTTGACCCGCTGGCGCGAGATGGCCGTAGCAGGGCAGCCTTTCGACGTGGGGCCGGAAATGTCACGCCTCGCGCTCGAGATCGCCGGACGAACCCTGTTCAGCCGCGATGTCAGCGGAGAGGCGGATGCCGTCGGGAATGCCTTCGCGGTCGTCGGACGCTACCTCGAACGCCGGTTCAACAATGCCCTCTCGTCGCCGCCCGTCTGGGTGCCGACGCCGAACAACGCCCGGTTCAAGGCGGCGAGGCGGACTTTGAATGAAATCGTGATGGGATTCATCCGCGAACGCCGTCGCGCGGGAGGGGACGAAGGCGACCTGCTGTCGATGTTGATCCAGGTCCGTGACGAGGAAACCGGCGAACAAATGACCGACGATCAGATCCGCAGCGAAGCGCTGACCTTCCTGATCGCGGGCCACGAAACGACGGCCACCGCCCTGACGTGGACCTTGTTTCTCCTGGCTTCCAATTCCGCCATCCGGCAGCGGGTGCGCGACGAGGTTGAATCGGTGCTCGGTGATCGCCCTCCAACCATGGCGGACCTGCCGCGTCTTGGTACCACCCGCATGGTGATCGAGGAGTCGATGCGATTGTATCCGCCAATCTGGGCGATTACGCGCCAGGCAACCGCTGATGATCACCTCGGCGGCTTTCATATCCCGGCGCGTTCGATGATTGTCCTGTCCCCGTTTGTCACCCACCGGCACCCGGACTTTTGGGAGGAACCGGCCAGGTTCGACCCGGATCGCTTCAACCCGGAACGCGCTGCCAAACGACCGAAATGCGCGTACTTCCCCTTTCTGGCTGGTCCTCACCAGTGCATCGGGAACGAATTTGCGATGTTCGAGATGCGCCTCATCGTCGCCCTGACGCTCCGGCAGTTTGACCTGGAATTGATGCCGGACCAGAACATCCAGCCAAAGGCTTCGCTGACCCTGCGTCCGAATCTTCCCGTACGGATCAAGTTGCGAACTCTCGAACGCTGATCCCGTCAGGGTTGCCTCGTGACAGGGAAACCACCTGGGACGCGTTCCGCTCCACCGTTCAGGTTTTATAGTATGCCAAACCTCCGTCTCACCGCCGCTGTCCCGGCAATCGCTAAACCCGCGCCGTTCGGCACATTCAGGACCTTCGCGGCGAAGACGGAAATGACAGGCGAATGGGGACAGACGAATGAAGGGCGGACAACAGGGCGTTTGCCTCGAGGGATCAAACCATTGCAGAATCTGCCGAATCCGATCACCTTCATCCCTGCAACAGGAGTTCGGAGCTGCCAATGAAATCCATTTCCCACGGGCCGCTGACACGCTTCTTCCGGCGCAACCCCAGAGCCAACCCCCTGGCGTGCGGCGCTCCCGTGGTTCCCCGGATTCCCTTGGACCGGTCAGTCGCTTCTGGTTCTTCAGAACACGATGCTTCACCACCCAGAAACCGGATTACTGTTGTTGCGCGCGTGTCCCTGCTGATCCTCTTCCTGGTTCCATTGTTCTGGGGTTGTTCCTCAAAACCATCCGACCGTGGCACGCTTTTGATCGTTGCCCTGGACACGAATAACGCCTCAACCCCGGGTCACTCGTCGGAACTGCTCGCGCGCACGGAGGAAGTCCTCCGGAAAAGGTTTCAGAGTTTGGGAATCCGTCCCTCCATCGAACATGATCCGCAGGGCCGGTTGTGGATCAGGCTTCCGGAACGGAACGGCAACGATCTGGTTGCCGCGCGGCGGATGATCTCAGCAGGCGGGGTTCTGGAGCTTCGCCTGGTTCATCCCCAAAGCCGCGAGTATATCGAGCGGGAGTTGCGAGGGGAGGGACATGAGGTGTTGCATGAGACGCGCGAGATTGAGGGACAGGAGGTGGTCGTCCGGCATCTGGTCGAGAACAAACCCGCCAACGGGATCACGGGCCTATACATAGAGAATGCCAGGGTTTACGAGGACCCGATCAGGGGCGCGCCCGACATTCATTTCTCTTTGAACCCGGAGGGTGCGCGGCTGTTTGCCGAATTGACCCAGGCCAATGTGGGCCGGCAACTGGCGATCCTGCTGAATGGCGAGGTTTACTCGGCACCCCTCATAACAGGACCGATCACGGGCGGGCAGGTGAGCATCACGGGTCAGTTCACCCATGAAGATGCCTCGGACTTGGCGACCCTGCTGGCAAACCCGCTTGAAGTCCCGCTCCGCATCATTGAAGAACAGGCCTATTGAAAGGAGGCCAATCAGATGCCAACCCGTCAATAATCAGCGATCGCGGAAGGCCTTCGCGCCTTCCAGGAAGCCATGCGGCCCGGGATACACTCGTGGGTCACTTTCACGGACGGGGACTCAAAAAGGGGTCAGTCAATAGTATTGGTAAGTCGGCCCACGGGACAAAGAGCACGATACTATTGACTGACCCCTTTTTCCGGCCAATTCCGGCTTGCCGCGCGGGGACATTGCAAACACTGTCCCCCCATGCTGCGACCGGACCGGAAGTTTTCCATTTACGACCTCCGACAGCTCAAGGGCAAACGTTGCCTGACCCACGTTCATGTCAAATCCCCGGAAGAAGCCGCCGCAGCGGAGGGGGCCGGAGTTGACCTGTTGAGTTGCAGTTTCGATTCGCCGGCGGCCCAGGCGCGATTGCCCCTGATCGTCGCCGCCGCGCCAATGAGTTTCATTTCGGGATCAACGCCGCATGGGATGGCGTCGCCGGAGGAGGCCATTCGGACCGGGTTCCGCGCTCTGGAACTGGGCGCCAGTTCGGTTTATTGCTCGGGCAGCCCGTGGTTGATCGAAGCAATGGCGCGCGAGGGAATTCCGGTGGTCGGCCATCTGGGCATGGTCCCCCGTCACGCGATCTGGACCAACATTCGTCCGATTGGCAAGACCGCCGACGAGGCCGCCCGGCTTTACGCGCGGATGAAGCAACTCGAGAACGCGGGCGCTTACGCGGCGGAACTGGAACTGGTGCCCCATCAACTCGCTTCGTATTTCTGCGGGAAAACCTCCATGATTTTGATGTCGCTGGGTTCTGGCAGTGGTTGCGACACGCAGTTCCTGTTCTCCGACGATATTCTGGGCGACTACGACGAACGGATACCGCGGCATGCGAAGGCTTATCGAAATTTCCTCAAGGAATACCGGCGGTTGCAGGAGGAGCGAGTCGACGCCTTCAGGGAATATGCGGATGACGTGAAGAGCGGACGGTTTCCGGGTTCGGATAATTTGGTGTCCATGGCTGAGGAGGAGTTCAAGAAGGCGGTTCAGGCGATTGAGGAGGGCCGGAACCGCGAGTGAACGCCAACGGACGCGAATGAAGGGAGGCGTCCGCACGATTCACGCAGTTCGTCAACGGCGCGCGGCTCAATGAGCCGCAAGGAAACGGAGGCGTTCATGGGGCCAGCGCTTCTTATTCGCGTGGATTCGCGTTCATTCGCGGTTGAGCTGCAGCCGGGGAAAGCGGTGAAGCGCTGCCCGCACATCACCACACTCCAGATTACGACAGATCCAGCGGGCCTTCGGTGCAATGCCGCTCTGAACCGAACGTGGTGAGGGTGTCGTGCCCCATGCCGTGCGCGAGCGCCAGCCAGAGGCGGTTGTGCGGAGTGCCGTCGAAGTCGAGGGCGCGGTTGGTCTTGAAGCCGCAGCCTCCGCCAATCAAAACGAAGGGAATGTTCGACAGCGTGTGGCTATTGCCTTTGCCCAGTTCGTTCAGCCAGACGATCTGCGTGTTGTCGAGCATGCTCGTGTCGGGCGCGGTGGGTTCCGGCGTCTCCGCCAGCCGCTTCACGAGATAGGCCAGCTCGCCCGCAAACCATTGGTTGATGCGCCTGAGTTTCTCATACGCCACCTCGTCGCTGTCCTTCTCATGGGACAGCGAGTGATGGCCCTCCTGAATGTCGAGCCAGCGCATGCGAGCCTGCCCGACCGAGCGCATGAACTGGAGGCTGGCCACGCGGGTCATGTCATTCGCCAGCGCGTTGACCATGAGATCGATCTGCATCCGGCTGATTTCGGGCGTGTTGTCATTGACCAGCTCGATGTTCGGATCGATTTCGGGTTCCGGATGCGACAGTTCGCTCTGCGCCTCCGCGGCCGCGATATCCTCCTCCAACTGGCGGACCAGTTGCATATGCTCCTCAAGGAGCGCGCGGTCCTCCGAACTGATCTTCCTCGAAACCCGGCGCAGGTCGTCGGCGACAAAATCCAGGACGCTCGCGACAGTCTTGCGGTCCTTGGCGCCCCCATAGAGCTTTTCGAACATCTGCGCCGGATCATCGATGGGCGCAACCGGTTTGTCGCTCCCGGCGTAACACATCCGCGTCCAGGGATCCGCGCGATTGGGGACCGCCACGCCGAATTCCAGCGACCCGAATCGGGTCCGCGTATCCGTTCGTGATTGGAGGAAATTGCGAATCTCCTGATCAATCGAAATGCCGCTCGCCCATCCCGCGGGAGTGTCGGAACCTCCCTGGATGTTGCCGGGATTCAGTTCCGTGGCGGTGAGCAGGCAGGACATGCCGCGCATGTGGTTGTCGCCATCGCCGCGAATTTTGTTATCCACCCCCTTAAGCACCAGCATCCGTTCGCGCCAGGGCTCGAGCGCCTTGAGGATCGGCTTCAATTCGAGCGGCGAATCCGGGCCGAATTGATCCGGCCAGAACTCATTCGGGAGCGTGCCGTTGGGCGAGAACATGACCACCAGGCGCTTGCCGGGCCCGGCCTCGTTGCCAACGCCGGCTCGCAGGCCCGGCAGGCCGGCCACAAATGGGAGCGCGGCCGCGCCCAGGCCCATGTCGCGGAGAAAGCGGCGTCGTGTGTAGGAATTGGTGCTCATGGTTGTGCCTTGGATGCGGTCATGACCGGATTGTCAAGGCCGGCCGCCAGCGTGGCAATTCCGACCATGAGATTTTGTATGTTAAACTGATCCTCCTCGAATGCCAGCCGCAATTGATCCAATGTTCCCGGGCCGTAAGCGGAGGAATCCTGCTTGACCAGATAACGAAAGAGTTGATTCACGAACGCCCGCTGCGCCGATTCGCTCCCAACGGCGAAGCGCGCCACGTCCAGCGCGTTCTCAATTTCGACGGTGCTTCCTTCGCCGGTCTCATACCGGCTCTTCGTATCAAGCGGTTTGTCCTTGTCCGTCGCGCGCCAGCGTCCCACCGCGTCGAAGTTCTCCAGCGCGAAGCCCAGCGGATTGATGACCGAATGGCACGACATGCAGGCCGCGTCGCGGGTCAGCCGGGTGATCTTCTCGCGCATGGTGAAGTCGCCCTCAAACTCGTCGTCCTTGAAGGCCACGGCAACCGGCGGCGGCTTGAGAGGGCGCCCCATGATGTTGCGGGTGAGAAACACCCCGCGATGAATGGGGGAGGTGTTGTCGGGATAGGCGAACGCGCTCAGGAGATACGGATGCGTAAGCACTCCCGCCCGCCTGCCCGACAGACTCACGCGCTCAAATTCGGAATGGGACGAACCCGCGCCGGTTGAAATGGCGCCGTCTTCCGGGTCGTCGGAATCGGCGGTGTAGAGACGGCGCAATCGATCGTTCAAAATCAGGTAATCGGCCGTCAGAAGCTCCCGGTAGTCGGACGACTCACTCCAGACCACCTGTTCGATGAACAATTCCAGCGAACGGCGCAGATCGGCGATGACCGTTTCATCGAACTCCGGAAACATCCCCCGGTCCTTCGCCAGATCGCGTTCCTCAAGTTCGAGCCAGTGGTGGAAGAATTCCCGCATCTTGGCTTTCGCGCGCGGATCGGCAAGCATCCGGCCCGCCTGGAATTCGATCTGCGCGGCGGTCTCGAGCTGCCCGTTCCCGGCGGCTTCCCTCAATTCCGGGTCAGGGATCGAATCCCAAAGGGCAAAGGAAAGCCTCGATGCGACGGCGTGCCGCGCCACTCCCGCAACCTCGGGCTCAATGTCCAGGTAGAGGAAACCGGGCGACAT
>DATKEE010000213.1:0-9177 GCA_035544555.1 Candidatus Methylomirabilota bacterium | reverse complement strand
CAACGGGGGAGGATTTCGAGCCGGCGGGATGGGTGGCCTCCATGGCCCCTTTGGGAGCCGCTGCTCAGAGCGTGTTTGGAAAACCGGCGTGGGATCGCCGGGTCGTATTCTGAATGCCGCCTTCAGACGGTTTGCGCCATGGGCCGCCTGAAGGCGGGACACCCAACCGGGGTTTTCAAAACACGCTCTCAGGCTCGAAGAGCATGCTCCACGGTCAATCGTCAGTCGGGTTCCTGGGCGGATTTTTTTCGGCAGGCGCCCAGTTTCTTCAACTCCTCGCAATTGCCGCTGATCTCCAGGCGCTGCGACTTGACCGAGAAACCGAGCCGATGGCTGATTTCATCCTCCAGCTTCGCGATCTTGTCGCTCTCAAATTCCACGATCTTCTCGCAGTCCATGCAGATGATGTGATTGTGATTCGGATGATCCGCGTAGTTGGGATCGTAGAACTTGTAATCCTTGCCGAAGTCCATCTCCCGCACCAGCCCGCTCTCGGTCAGCAGCGGCAGCGTGCGGTAAACGGTCGCCCGCGAAACCGACTGATCGCGCTGGCGGGACCAGTCGAGCAATTGTTCCGCGGTGAAATGTTGATCCGTGTTGAACACGGCATCGATGATGGCCTGCCGTTGCGCCGTGATCCGGAGATGTTTCTGATCCAGAAACCTGAGGAATCTCTGTTTGGCACTCGCCTTGTCCGTCGCAGGCATGTCCGCAGTATATTTCCCGCCATTGCCAAGTCAACGCGCGCATTCCGGCCCCTCCCAACCCGATCCATCACCCCCCCCAACGCCGGGCTTGCAACTTTGCCGTCCGCGACAACAGTTGCCTTGCGTGCGCATCGAACTCATCAACACCGGCACGGAGCTGCTCCTCGGCCGAGTGCTCAACACCCATCAGCACTGGATCTGCCGCCGGCTCGCCGATCACGGATACGTCGTCAACCGCGCGACCACCGTTCCCGACACCGGACCGGAAATAGCCGCCGCCGTTCAGGAGGCCCTGGGCCGGGCCGACCTGGTCCTCACCACCGGCGGACTGGGCCCCACGTCGGATGATCGCACCCGCGAACTCGTGGCTGAACTGCTGGGGCTTACGCTGCGCGAGGAACCGGAAACCCTCGCCCGCATCAAACAATTCTTCGCTTCCCGCAACCGACCGATGCCTGATCGCGTCCGCATCCAGGCGCTGGTGCCGCAGGGAGCGCTCGTCCTCCCCAATCCCAACGGCACCGCCCCCGGCCTCGCCATCGATGCCTCCCCGAATCCCTTCCGCGCCGGAGGCCCTCCCGCATGGCTGATCCTGCTTCCCGGCCCCACCCGCGAACTGCGCCCAATGATGACGGACCAGGTCATTCCTCTCCTGCTGCAACGTCTGCCGCGGACCGAACCCTTTGTCTGCCGCACCCTCCGCACCACGGGTCTCGGGGAATCCCTCGTGGAGGAGCGCATCGCCGGTTCGCTCGATGCGCTGGTGCGCGGGGGATTGGAAGCCGGTTACTGCGCGCGCAACGGCGAGGTGGACATCCGGCTGGTGGCGTGCGGCACGGACGCGCAACGGCTGGTCGCCGAGGCGGAGCAGGCCATCCTGAATACTTTGGGCCGTCACATCTTTGGCTTTGAGGACGAACTGCTCGAGGAAGCGGTGGTGAGATTGCTCCAGGAAAGCGGCCGCACACTCGCGGTGGCCGAATCCTGCACCGGCGGACACCTCGCCAACCGGATCACCAATGTGCCCGGCGCTTCGAAGGTCTTTCTCACGAGTCTGGTCGCTTACAGCAATCAGGCGAAACAGGATCTGTTGGGCGTCTCGCCGGAAACGCTGGTGCGGCATGGCGCCGTCAGCGAAGCCGTGGCGCGTGAGATGGCGGAGGGAATCCGGCGGCGCACCGGAGCCGACATTGCCGTGGCAACCACGGGGATCGCGGGTCCCGACGGTGGCACACCTGAAAAGCCGGTGGGGACGGTTTACCTCGGATGGACGGATGATCGAGGTACCCGGGTGCTGAAGCGGATCAATGCATACGATCGTGAGACCTTCAAACAGATCACGTCGCAACAGGCGCTCGAGCTGGTGCGTCGCGCCCTGTTACGGGAGGAGCGCGAGGCGGAAAAGGAAAACCCCGCCGGCTGAGGGCGGGGTTCGGGAAAAGGGTTGTGAAAGTGTTTGACGCTTAGGAGGCGGCCCCATCATTGCCGATGGCCTCGACCGGGCAGCCTTCCATCGCTTCCTTGCATTGCGCTTCCTCCTCGGGCGTGGCCGGCTGCTTGTAAACGTACGAGTAACCGCCGTCATCGTTGCGCGTGAAATTGTCGGGAGCTGTCTCGCGGCAAAGGTCGCAATCGATACACTGGTTATCGACGTAATAGGGCCCCTGGACGTTCTCAGGGTATTTGTTTGCGATGTCAGCCATAGATATTCAGTTTCAAAGTTCGTGGTACTATGCGGATCGAACCACCTGATTTCAAGCCCCCTTTTGGGCAATGGCGGCGGCCCCGGCAGGCTCACTCCCGCCGCGGCCAACCCGTTTGATACCGCACCCGCCTCGCGGACGTTCATGACAACCTGCCGGCCACCCGGTAGTCTCCCCCGCATGTTCCGGATCGGATCGCTCAACCTGAAGTCCAACCTGTTCCTGTCCCCGCTGGCGGGATACACCAACCTGCCCTTCCGGCTCACCCTGCGGGAACTGGGCGGGCTGGACCTGGCCACCACCGATCTCGTCAACGCGCGGTCCCTCCTGGAAAACAATCCCAAGGCGCTGAAACTCGTCCGGACCTGCCCCGAGGACAGACCCCTGGCCGTGCAATTGTTTGGCGCCGTCCCCGCGGAAATGCGCGACGCGGCGGTGCTCCTGCAGGAACGCGGGGTCTCGTCCATCGACATCAACATGGGTTGCCCGGTCCGCAAGGTCTGCCGCGTGGGTGGTGGGTCGGCCATGATGACCGGGCTCGACCAGACCGCGAGCCTGGTCCGGGGCATGGTGGACGCGTTGCGGATTCCGGTCACCGCCAAGATGCGTTTGGGTTGGGACGGTCAAAATCTCACGGCGCCCGATCTGGCACGGGCGCTGGAGGACGTCGGCGTGGCCGCGATTTTCGTCCATGGCCGGACACGCGAGCAGGGGTTTGGCGGCACCGTCAATCTCAAGGGAATCGCCGCCGTCGTTCGCGCGGTGCGGACCATTCCGGTGATCGGGAACGGGGACGTCACCACGCCGGAGGCCGCACGGATGATGTTCGAGGAGACCGGTTGCGCGGGGGTCAGCATTGGACGCGGCGCCTTCTACAATCCCTGGATTTTCCGGCACACGCTCGAGTATTTGAAATCCGGCGTCGTAACGCCGGAGCCCGCCTTCGAGGAACGCGTTCGCGTGATGCGCCGGCATCTGGACCGGATGATCGAGGTGTTCGGCGAGGCGCACGGATGCCGCATGTTCCGGAAGGTGGCGCCCTGGTACACAAAGCGGTTCGGACCGGCCAACCTGTTCAACAAACGGGTGGTCACGCTCTCCTCACGCGCGGAGTTCGAGGAGATTCTCGCGATGTACGTGGATTGGAGGCGGCAATTCCTCGATGAGCGGGGCGAACTCAAACCGGCCTACCAACCCGCCCCCATGATCGCCACTTTCATGCGGGAACCCACCGCAGCCCGGCGCGCGGAAATCCCCGTCCCCAAAGGTCCGGTCGAGGTGTGGTAGCTGCCCTACGGCTTGACGCTGATGCGCGACCACTGGATGCCACGGCGGGTGGCGTAGGCATCGAAGAACTTCTCGTGCTCGATCAGGACGGCGCGCACCACGCCCGAGTCGTCACCATGACCCAGGTTGGGAACGGAGTCGGGAATCAGATCGAACTGCCGGTGGGCATAGACCAGCGCAAACGCGGCGCAGGCCAGCGCGACAAACGGAATGTCATCCAGTTCGCCGTCGGTGTAGTCCTCCACCACATCGGCGAGAAACTCGAGCTGGTCCACCAGATGGGGAAACTTCGGCGCGTTGATCTGGGCAAACTCAACCTTCAGGAGCGGCAGCTTCTTTTTGATGCCGGACAGGATTCGCGGCGTGATTGACGCCGCTCCGTGATGCACAAATTGCACGATCTCAGCCATGGCGGCAGTCTGGGTAAATCCCCCGCCCAAGACAAGCCGGAACGAGTTGACGGCTTGCATGACTCCGGGCTTGGAATCGCCCCCGATTTGTGGGACAAGTATCGGAATCTCGGTCCAGGCTGACTCTCAGTCAGGAACCACTGAAAAACGCGCAAATGCGAAAAAGACGACGAATGCGAACTGGTCAGGTGCTGCTTCTCACGGGAATCGTCGGAAGCCTGCTGGTTTCCGGGCATGCGTTCCGGACGGTCTTCGCGGCCGAATCCACCTCGCCAGCCCGCTCCGTCAATGGCCTTCAGGTACTGTATGATTTCCGTTCCACCGATGGCGACGTGGTGAAGGATCGCGCCGGAACCGACGAACCGCTGGACCTGCGCATCGCCGATCCCAAAGCCGTGCGCCGTTCAACGGGAAAACTCGAGGTGCGCGGCAACACGATGATCCGATCCGACAAGCCGGCCACGCGTCTCTCCGAGGCGGTTCAACTCTCCGGGGAAATCACCATCGAAGCCTGGGTTCGCCCGGCGTCCACCGATCAGAGCGGGCCCGCGCGGCTCGTTACGCTTTCCCGGAACAGCGGCCAGCGCAACGTCACGCTGGGACAGGAGGGAAACCGGTATGAAGCGAGGCTTCGCACAACTCAGACCAGTGTCAACGGCATCCCCTCGCTGAGCTCCACGCAAGGGAGCCTGGACACGGAATTGACGCACGCGGTTTACGCGCGCGATCGCACTGGCCGGACCCGCATCTACATCAATGGTGAATTGAGCGCCGAAGAGACCATCGCCGGCGACACCTCCAACTGGGATGACAACTACCGCCTGGCGCTGGCCAACGAACTATCCGGGGATCGTCCCTGGCGGGGCACGTATCATCTGGTGGCGATTTACAACCGGGACCTGCTGCCGGTCGAGGTCGAGCGACATTACAAAGCCGGACCCGAGGCGCCAACCGAACCGGACTGGGCGGCGCAACACGCCGCCGTGTCGGAACCGGACGGTGCCCGGCTATTCGAGGCGGAGATCGCACCCCTTTTGGTCACCCATTGTCTGGAATGTCACGACTCGCTGACGCGCAAATCCCGTCTCGATCTTTCCCAGCGGAAGTCGGCTTTCGAAGGAGGCAAAAGCGGCCTGGCCATTGTCCCGGGCAAGGCCGGAGAAAGTCTCCTGTGGCAGTCCGTCGAGTCCGATGAAATGCCGGAAGATCGCCCGCCGCTGTCGGCGCGCGAAAAGGACTTGCTGCGCCAGTGGATCGATGGCGGCGCGACATGGCCGGTCGAGGAGATCGATCCCGCGGCCTATTCACAGGATCGCTCCGTGGCCGGGAACTGGTTGCGCCGGCTCACCGTTCCCGAATACATCGAGACCGTTCGAAGCGCCGTGGGAGTCGATATTGCCAAAGAGGCGCGGGAGATTCTTCCCCCGGACGTCCGGGCCGACGGATTTGCCAACACCGCCTACAACCTCAACATCGACCTCCGCCACGTTGAATCTTACGCGCGCCTCGCCGAAATCATCGTCAGCCGGATGGATGTGTCCGACTTTGCCGCAAGGTTCTCGAAGGACCGAAAACTGACCGATGACAACGTCCTGAAGCTGGTCGCCGGCATGGGGAAGTGGCTCCTGCGCGGTCCGCTGCAGGAACATGAACTCAACGCGTTCCGCGGCATCGCGACCACCGTGGCCAGCACCGGCGGGAAATTTGACGAAGCGGCGCGTTACATCGTCGAGGCGATGCTGCAATCGCCCCGGTTCATTTATCGGGTCGAGAATCAGAGGGGCGACGGCACGGCGTGGCCGGTGGGCGATTACGAACTCGCCTCGCGCCTCAGCTACATCCTCTGGGGCGCGCCGCCGGACGAGGAATTGATGCGGGCCGCCGATGCCGGCGAACTCTACGACCGCCGCAACATTGAAGCGCAGGTGAAACGGATGTTGAAGGACCCTCGAACCCGGGATCGTTCCTCGCGCTTCATTCGGGAATGGCTGGACCTGGACCGGCTGGACAATCTTCAACCCAATGCGGAGAAATTCCCCGGCTGGAATCCCCAACTGGCGGCCGACATGCGCAGGGAAACCCTGGCCTTCTTCGAGGACGTCGTCTGGAAACAGGATCGGCCGCTTTCGGACCTGATGAACGCCGAACTCACCTACCTCACCCCCCGCCTCGCCCGCCACTACGGCATTCCGTCCGACCAGGACGACTCGGGCGCCGAGCAGACGCTGACGCGTCATGACCTCTCCGACATCCCGTCCCGCGGTGGTCTGTTGACCCATGGCAGCGTCCTGACGGTCGGCGGCGACGAGGCCTCCATGGTCAGCCGGGGATTGTTCGTGCTGCATGACCTGCTGCGCGGCAAGGTGAATGATCCTCCACCCTGCGTGGATACCACCCCGGTGCCAACAAAGCCGGGCCTGACGCAGCGGGCGATTGCCGAGTCGCGCATCGCCGACGCCAATTGCGGGGGATGCCACTCGAGATTCGAGCCGCTGGCCTTCGGGCTCGAGAAATTTGATGGTCTCGGCGCCTTTCACAACGAGGACGAACACGGCAACAAACTGCGGGACGACGGCGATCTGGTCGTCCCGGGACTCGACAAGCCCATCCCCTACGAATCCTCCGCCGAGCTGATGAACCTTCTTGCAAAGAGCGATCGCGTTGCCGAGACCCTGACGTGGAAGGTCACGCAATTTGCGATGGGGCGTCCGCTGGTTGCCGAGGACATCCCCGTGCTGAAGGCGATAAACGCCAGGGCACGCGAGGCTGGCGGAACGTATGAAAGCCTGATCACCGCCATCGTGCTCAGCGATCTGGTGCAGACGACCCGGACCGAGAATCAACCCTGATGAAATGATGAAAGGATCCACACCCATGAACACACCGCACATCCAGTCGAATCGGGCGCCCATGAGCCGGCGCACCATGCTCAAGGGGCTGGGAACCGTCGCCATCGGGCTGCCGTTTCTCGAGGAGATGCTCGCCTCCTCCGCCATGGCCGCGTCACCGGTCGTGCCCGTCAGGGCATTCAACCTGTTCTTCGGCCTCGGCATCCCCGCACCGCTGCAGACGGAGGGCTTCGACGGCGTGCTCGAACCGCTCAAGCCTCTGCGCGACAAATTGCTCTTCCTTCGCAATGTCGATCAACTCCGATGCGACGAACCCGGCATCAACGCCCACTACGACGGCTCCAGCGGCGCGTTCACGGCCGAACCGCCCAACGGCACCGCGCGCGCCGGAGGACCGTCCATCGATCAGATGATTCGCAAGGGGAATTATCCCGACGGACTGCCCCCCGGGATGGTGCCGACCCTCATCGCGGGCACCTATTTTCGGCGTGTGGACCGGCTCAGCCGCTACGTGCACAGCTTCAACGAGGATGGGACCGCCGCCGCCACCATGCAGGAACGGCCCAGGGATCTCTTCGACCGCGTGTTCGGTTCGCTGGCCATGGCGGACGACGCCCAGGACGCCCGCAAGCAGCGCCTCAAACGCAGCGTGCTGGATTCCGTGGTGGACCAGTACAAGTTCTACACCGGCGAACGTTCACCCCTCGGCGCCGCCTCCAAGGCGCGCGTCACCGAGCATCTGGACCGGATTCGCGAATTCGAACAGCGCGCCTACGAAATGACCGAGTCCTTCCCCGGCGCTCCCGAACTGCCCCCCCGCTCGAAACTCATCCACGGCGGCCAGGCCGACCCCGGCGGCGAGGGCATCGACATCACCCTCGACGAACTGGTCGAAGGCTGGCGATTGATGGCCGACCTCTACGCAAGCGCCATCCAGATGGACCGCGTCCGCTTCGGCTCGCTCACCTTCCTGGCCGCCGGCGAACGCATCCGCCTCACCGGCGATTACGAATACGAGGGCCGGAAGATCTTCAAATTCGATGACGCCGCGCAGCAAAACGCCACCGGATCCCAGGGGTGCAGCCACGAATGGTGGCACAAATACAACGAGAAGAACAAAAACGAGCAACTCCGGGCGCACGCCCACATGAAGATGCGCGAACTCGCCTACTTCCTGAAACGTCTCGACAGCCCGGACGCGAAGGAAGCCAACGGCAAAACCATCCTCGAAAACGCCCTCATCACCATCTCCACCGAATCCGGCGACGGACGGCACTCAGACGTCAAACGCGAACTCTCCGGTGTCTTCCACGCCATCACCGGCGCGAACGGACGTTTCAAGACCGGCGAATTCCTCGATCTCGGCGTCGAAGGCATCGATGTTTACAACACGATCATCGAGACCATGAAAGGCTCGCAGCGACTGGGTCCGAAGGATCGCGAAACAAATGCCGTGGACAAAATCCGCGCCTGACAACCGGATTAATCCATCCGATTCCCTAACGAGGCCGTCTTCCCACGGGGCTTCCCGAACCTCGCGCCAGCGTCCTGGAGTGCGGTTGTGGGCGTCAGCCCTCCACCGCTTTCGACTGCCGGACACACGTTCATCCAGCGTACCACCTCCCCACCCGCTCGAAAAGCGGCGAATCCGCTTGCGCTCCATCGCCGCACTCCAAAACGTCGCCGACTTCGCACGGGGCTCCCCGAACTCCCGCTGCCGACGGCGTCGGTCAACTGGCCGAGATCGTCGTAATCGTAATCGACGAAGCTGGCATCGGTGCGGGTATGGCGGGTGATGTCGTTGCGGAGGTTGTGCTCGTAACCGTGGTAATTGAGGGTCTGCTGGGCGCTGTTGAGCAGCCAGGTGCCGGTCAGCCGGGCCAGGGGAGATCGGTGGCGTAATCGTTGGCGATGCGCCCGCTTGTCTGCCGAAGCCTCGGCACAGGCAGGCCGGTGGGCAAGAAGAGGGTTTGAACGTTTCGGGTGGTGGCAAGCATAGACCGAATCCACACTTCAAATGTCAATTATTTAGATGCGACCCCATTGCCTCTTTAGACGCGACCCCATTGCCTTCTGAACTTTACCGCAATCTTTATCGCGAACTTGTGGAATCTACTCCGGGCGGCGGGAGTGTGACGTTACGAACGCAAGCAGAGTTCGCGGTAAAGTCGAGCCGGCTAAAAGTCCAGACTCCAGGGGCGGTCCCATGATTGGCCCGGTA
>DATKEE010000212.1:0-7760 GCA_035544555.1 Candidatus Methylomirabilota bacterium | reverse complement strand
TTGTTGAAGATTCTGGAGGGGACCGTTTGCAACGTGCCGCCCCAGGGGGGGCGCAAGCATCCGCAACAGGAATACATCCGGGTGGACACGACGGGGATCCTGTTCATCTGCGGCGGGGCGTTCGTCGGGCTGGAGAAGATCATTCAACGCCGGCTGGGCAACCGCGTAATGGGATTCAGCGCGACCGAGCCGCGCGCGTCGGACGAGGCGGAGCGGGACAAGGTGTTGCAGCATGTGGAACCGGAGGATCTGCTGGCGTACGGCTTCATTCCGGAGTTTGTGGGACGGCTGCCCATGGTCTCGGTGCTGGAAAACCTGACGGCGGAACAGTTGGTGTCGATTCTCACGGAAACGCGGAACGCGCTGACCAAGCAATTCGCGAAGCTCATGGCGATGGAGGGTGTGGAACTGACATTTACCCCGGAGGCGCTGCGCGAACTGGCCGCCCAGGCGATCAAGAAGGGGACCGGCGCGCGGGCGTTGCGCGGATTGCTCGAGCGATTGATGCTCGATTTGATGTACGAGGTTCCCAACAGTGACGACATCCTGACGGTCACGATGACCCGGCCCGTGGTACTGGGCGAAAGCAAGCCGATCATCCGGCGCAAACAGGACCAGGCCGCCGCCTGAGACCGCGCCCGGCCGCCCGGCTTGTCCTTGCGCGCGGGGCCCGCCTCTCGTTTAATCCCCCCCCGCGTTTCATGACACGCACCTTCCAGCCCGAAGACGCCATCGCGCGCCACGTGCGCGCGATTCCGCGTTCCGGCATCCGGGATTTCTTCGAACTGGTGCAGGGGATGCCGGACGTGATTTCGCTGGGTGTGGGAGAGCCGGATTTTGCCACGCCGTGGCACATCCGCGAGGCGGCCATTTACGCGCTGGAACGGGGGCGGACGAATTACACGTCGAACCTGGGGTTGCTGAATCTGCGGGAGGCGATTGCGGGGCACCTCGAGAAGCGCTTCCAGGTTCGTTACGATCCCCGCCGGGAAATCCTCATCGCGGTGGGAGTGAGCGAGGCGATGGATCTCGCGTTCCGGGCGATTCTGAATCCGGGGGATGAGATTGTTTATCACGAACCCTGCTACGTGAGTTACGCGCCGGGCATCGCGCTGGCCCACGGGGTTCCCGTGCCGGTGTCCTGCCGCGCGGAGGACAGGTTCGCGGTGCGCGCGGAGGCGATTGAGGCGGCCATCACGCCGAGGACCAAGGCGGTGGTGTTGAATTTTCCCACCAACCCGACCGGAGGGACGCTGACGGGCGAGGAACTGGAACGGATCGCCGGCGTGGTGTTGCGGCATGATCTGCTGGTGATCACGGATGAGATTTATTCCGAGCTGACCTACGAGGGGACTCATCGGAGCATCGTGTCGCTGCCCGGGATGGCGGAGCGAACGCTCTTTCTCCATGGTTTCTCGAAGGCGTACGCGATGACGGGGTTCCGGATTGGATACGCGTGCGGACCGGCCCCGTTGATCGAGGCGTTGATGCGCATTCATCAATATTCGATGCTGTGCGCGAGCATCATCAGCCAGGAAGCCGCGCTGGAGGCGATCCGGCACGGGGATTCCGACACCGTGGAGATGCGGGAACACTACCGGTTGCGGCGCAATCTCATTGTAAAGGCGTTCAATGACATGGGGCTGCCCTGTCATCTGCCGCGCGGTTCGTTCTACGCGTTTCCGGGCGTGCGATCGACGGGCCTGACTTCGCGGGAATTCGCGGTGCGCCTGCTAAAGGAGGAGAAGGTGGCGTGTGTTCCCGGAGGCGCGTTCGGACCGGGTGGTGAAGGCCATGTCCGCTGCTGTTTCGCAACGGCGCTGGAACAGATCGAGGAGGCGGTGGAACGGATGGACCGGTTTATCCGGCGGCTCCGCGGAGGTTGAGGATGACCGCGTTCATCCAGCCGGGGGTTTGAGAACACGCTCTCAGCGTTTCCGTCGTGAGGGGCCGAAGAAGTAACCTCCCCGGAGGCGGACGGACTTGACGCGTCCGTCGAACCCGCCGCGTCCGCCCGTCTTCTCCTCCTCGAACAGGGCGGTGTATTGGTATTCGAAATTGTCCAGCTTCACCCGCGGGATGCGGCGCCCGATGAACCGTTCGATGGAAATGACGTGCGGGATGTCCCCGGCGACCATGATCGTGAAGGCGTCTCCGGTGGCCTCGGCGCGACCGGTGCGGCCGATGCGGTGGACGTAATCCTCGGGATGCTGGGGCACATCGAAGTTGATGACGTGGCTGACGCCGGCGATGTCCAGTCCGCGCGCCGCGATGTCGGTGGCGACCAGCACCTCGAATCGACCGTCGCGAAAGCCGCGCAGGGCCTGTTCGCGTTCGTTCTGGGTGCGGTTGGAATGGAGGACGGCGACGGCGTGATTGTGCCGCTTGAGCAGGTGTGAGATGTGATCGGCGCGTTCGCGGGTCCGGCAGAAGACGATGACCGAGTCATAATTCACGCGTTCCAGAAGTTCGAGCAGGAGAGCGGTTTTCTGGACTTCGGCCACCGGATAGATGACGTGCTGGACGGTTTCCGCCGGGGATCGCCGGGCGCCGATCTCGATGGTCTCGGGATCTTTCATTGCCCACTGAATGAGTGTCTCGATCTGGGGCGGGATGGTGGCGGAGAAAAGGGAGGTGTGGCGGCGGCGGGGACAGTGTTCGACAATGCGCCGGACATCCGGGAGAAAGCCCATGTCGAGCATGCGATCCGCCTCGTCGATCACGAGGTATTCAATGTGACCGAGGCGGCAGGTCCCCCGTTGCACGTGATCGAGCAGACGTCCGGGGGTGGCGACGATGATGTCAGCGCCCTTTTGCAGGCCATCCATCTGGGTGCCGTATCCGATGCCGCCGTAGAGGACGCAGACGTTCAGATCGGTGAAGCGCGCGAAATTCCGGACGGCGGTATCGACCTGGGCGGCGAGTTCACGGGTCGGTTCCAGGATCAGCACGCGGGGTTGCGGTCCATGACGTTCGATGCGTGTGAGGATGGGAAGGGCGAACGCGGCGGTCTTGCCGGTGCCGGTCTGGGCGCTGCCGATGACGTCGCGACCTTCGAGGATGAGTGGAATGGCGCGGAGCTGGATGGGGGTGGGATCCACAAAGCCCATGGCCAGGACACCGTCCAGGGTGGGTTTGGAGAGACCTAGTTTACTGAATGGCATAGATCAATCGAAGTCGTGCTTCGAGGGTTTCAAGGGGGTGATGATTGGAACCGGGGACCGCGGGAACGCGGACCGGACAGAAGATGGGGATGACACCAAACCGGGTTTCAATTGTTTGTCCCGGAAGGCCTGGCGATGTTGGGAGCCAAGGCCTCTGGCGGTGGTTCGGTTGCGGGAGGAGCCGGCTCGGTAATCGGAGACGGGGATTGCGTCTCCGATTCCACGCCGGCCTGGGGAGATTGGGTTTCTTCCGCCGGCTTGGGAATTGGCGCGGGTGTCTCGGAGGCGGGCGCGGTGGCATCCACCGGGGCGTCCGAGGGGGCGGAATCCGAGACTTTGGATTCAGTGGCTGGCGCGGGTTTCCGCGGTTTGAGCGCGGGTTTCTTGGCGGTTTCCAGGGCTCCATTGGCGAACTCGATGACGTGACCCTGGTGAATCAACCAATGGAGATCGGAGATGATCGCGGTTTGCTCGGGAGTGGGCCTGGGCGGCGGCGGCTGGGTGGCCGCGCTTTCCGCATCCGAAGCGGGAGGCGCGGGGGATTGGGAATCGTCCGCGCCGGCATCGGCCTGTTGCGGAGCGGGAGTGGATTCGGGCGCGGGCGCGGACGCCGGCTGCGGTTCCGGGCGGGGAGGCGATGGGGCGAGAGCATCGAGAAGCTGGCGGCGCAGGCAGCGCGGGTGCGACTCGATGTGGTTCATGATCCGGCGGATGTTTTCGGAGACCGGCGTGGCGTCAAGATCGAGGAAATGGGGGCGGGCGACGGCGACGTGGGTGATGGTCTTGTTGACCTTGAAGAACTGGAGACCGCGCGAGGCGAACTGCTGGCTGAGGACATTGACGACCTTGAGGGGAAATCGCTTTTGGGATTCCCATGCCTGGCGAAGGACGCGTTGGAGAAGGGGGGACGGGAGCGACCTGCTGGCGGGTCCGTTGAATTCGTGGGACTCGACCTGCTTGATGATGTTGGGAAGGTGAACCTGCCGGAAGTGAGCCTCGACCTCCTCGCGGTTTTCGAGCTTGAGCGGTTCGGGAACGTTGAGGCAAATGTAGGCGGTTTTCCAGCTCTGGTCATCGAGCCACTTTTTGACGACGGCCTCGTCCTTCACGATTTTCACGCGTGCCTTGAAGGCTTCGAACGGCATTCGCGAAAAGCGCTCCGCGTGAAGCCGGCACAGTTTGTTTTGATAGTCGTGGTAGTTGGGAGGACCGAGAATGACGCCGCTCATGCCGCACTGCGCCACGAAAGTGTAGGTGCCCTTGGGCGGGTCGGTGGGGGTTTTTTCCGTCTGATAGAAGGTGTCGAAATGCCGGTTCAGGACATGGGCGACGGCATCGGAATCCGACAACCAAAGCGTGTCGTCCAGCGTGCAGACGAAGAGCGGTTGGACGGGCGATCCATCGGGTTTTTTGACGACGATGAAACGAACCTGTTGACGCTCCGGTTTCTGCAGGATCATCTGGGCGATGTCGAAGAGGGGATAGGCCCGCCCGGTCATCTTGATCTGGCGGGTGAGTGAATCCACGCCCTTCTCATCCGGCATGAGCCGCACTTCGACCTCGGGCAGTGAAGGCACGGGGTCGCGACGGCGGTCATCAGGACGGGAGTGTGGACGACCCCGGCCGGCCGGGCCCGGGCGGCCGCCCCCGCCACGGAATGGACGATCCGAGTCCCGGCGCGGTCCGCGCTGATCCCCGCGGTTGTCGCGGGACCGGTTGCCGCGGGCGGGTCCCTCCTGACCCGAGAAGCGGGTGTAGGGATTGACGTCGGAAGGTTTCCGTGCCCAGGCGGGCAGAAAATGTAAATCGAGATCGAAATCGCTGTCGGATGAATTACTCATTCGGCTGAATGGTCGTGCGAAGCTGTCGAGGACGCCGCGAAAACCATCAGGGTGAGCATGGATGCAGCGGGAGGGGATTGCAAGTGTGGGCTTGACGCGTGTCGCCGCGTGCGGAGGCGCGATTAAAAGCGGGTGAAGAGAGGGACACAGGGAGGACGGCATGCCTCCCGTTCACCGGTCGCGGTCGAGAGTTTTGGGCATGCCGATGGACGGGGTTCGTTTGGCGCGTTTGCGGCCGGTCTTGATCTTGGTGATCGTGCCCGTCCGGAGATATTGCCGTGTGAGTTGATCGAGCAGGGCATCGCGCCGGTCGTGGAGGCGCTTCTGCTTTCGCGGTTTGACGCGGCTCAGGCAATAAGCGGTGAGAAGCGGCAGGGCGATGGTGGAATCGACGTAGGCGACGACGCAATCGGGCAGCGTGTTGGGATCCACCTTTCCCCAACTGACGGCCTCGGCGGGGGTGGCGCCACTGAGACCGCCGGTGTCCGGCCGGGCGTCGGTGACCTGGAGAAAGTAATCGTGGCCATTTTCCACGATGCCCATGACCTCCTGGATCTGGGGTTCGGTCTGGAGCATGAAGTTCTTGGGCGAACCGCCGCCGAGGATGAAGACGGAGGATTTGTGGCCGGAGGACTTGGCCTCATAGACGATGGCCGCCGTCTGGTTGACGTCGCGGTTGACGTCGGGCAGGAGGCGATGGCCGCGCAATGCCATGGCGGCGACGTTCATGCCGATGGAGCTGTCGCCGGGGCTGCTGGTGAAAATGGGGATGCCGCATTCGTAGGCGGTGGCGAGGACCGAGCTGTCCTTGAGACCGAGCTTGCGGCTGCGCTCATGGACGTAACGACCCAGCAGGTTGTGGAATTCATCGGTCCCCATGGTGCGCTGGAATTCCGGGCCCTGGATGACTTCGCGGACGAAGGCATCGGTGTCGAGGAGGACATTGTAATTGAATAGAATATCATAGATACGGATGACGCCGTCGCGGTGGAGTTCGACATCATTGAGGAAGGGCGAACCGGCGTAGAGCTTCATGTCGAGCCCGTAATGGAGGTCGTGGTAGAGGTTGGCTCCCGTGGACACGATCCAATCGACGAAGCCGGCCTTCATGAGGGGGATGAGGCAGGATTTGCCGAGCCCGGCGGGTGTGAGGGCGCCGGTGAGGCTCAGACCGACAAACCCGTTCCGGGGGAGCATTTTTTCCGCGAGCAGCTTGGCGGCCTCGCGCAGGCGTCCGCCGTTGTAGGCGAGGAAGACGCGGTCGATCAGGTCGGCCGCGGAAATGTTCCGGCCAATCCCCAGTGGATTGAGTCGGGGATACGCAGCGAACTTGCGTGAGGCGGGTCGGCTCATGCGCGCGATTGTTCTGAAAACGCGCGTCAACGCAAAGGATTTTCTCCGGAGGCGTGCCCGGAATTGGGGTGGCTGGGGACGGTGGCTTGCCCTGCCGGGTGGGGATTGGCAGACTGCGCGGACATGCGTGAAGCGTTTCGAACCTGGACGGAAAGTCTGGAGACTTTCGTCTTGCAGGTGATCTTCGAGGAACGCCGGGGCAAGCGGGCGGCGATCCTTCGCTCGGTGCTGTTCCTCCTGTCGAAGGTATTCCAGGTTGCGGTGAAAACGCGTCGCTTTCTGTATAATGTCCGTCTGTTGCGGGATTCAACGCTGGGCGTGCAGGTGATCGCCATTGGCAATCTGACGGTGGGGGGGACGGGCAAGACGCCGGTGGTGGAGAAGTTTGCTCGGGAATTGCAGGATCAGGGGCGCACGGTGGCGATTCTGTCGCGCGGTTACCGCTCCAAGCCGCCGCCCCTGCGCAAGCGCCTCCTCAACAAGCTGCTGTTCCAGGAGGACAGCACTCCGCCGCGGGTGGTGTCCGATGGAAAGTCCCTGCTGCTGGATTCGGAAACGGCCGGGGATGAGCCCTACATGCTGGCGTCGAATCTCAAGGACGTGGTGGTGCTGGTGGACAAGGACCGGGTGAAGAGCGGGCGTTACGCCATCGAGAAGTTTGGGTGCGACACGCTGTTGCTGGACGACGGGTTTCAGTATTGGAAGCTGCGGGGCCGGCGGCGGGACATCGTGTTGATCGACCGCCAGCAACCGTTTGGCAACGAGCGGCTGCTGCCGCGGGGAACCTTGAGGGAACCGCCGTCGCATCTGGCGCGAGCGAGCACGATCTTCATCACCAAGAGCGACGGGGACACCCGCGAGTTGCGCCGGTTGATCGCGCAGCACAATCCCCGGGCCGGGATCATCGAGTGCATCCACCAGCCGCTGTATTTCGAGGATGTCTTCACGGCGGAACGGCACGGGCTGGAGCTGGTGCGGGGTCGGAAGATCGCGGCATTGAGCGGGATTGCGCAGCCGGAGAGCTTCGAGCAGAGCCTGGTGGCGCTGGGCGGGGATCTCGTTTACGGCAAGCGCTTCGCCGACCACCACCGGTTCACCCAGCAGGAGATGTTGAACGTCATCAACCGCGGCAAGAAACGGCAGGCGATTGCAATCATCACGACGCAGAAGGACGCGGTGCGCTTTCCGAAGCTGGACCGGCGTGATCTGCCGATCTATTTCATGCGGGTGGAAATCAAGATTCTGTCGGGCGCGAAAGACTTTCAGGATTGCGTCCGGCAGATTTGCTTCCGGTGATGCTGGACACCCTCCTTTATTGGCTGGCGAGATTGCTGGTCGGCGTGCTTCAAGCCCTGCCGCTGGGACTGGTGGCGCGCGTCGGCCGCTGGGGGGGAGCGATGGC
>DATKEE010000211.1:0-4919 GCA_035544555.1 Candidatus Methylomirabilota bacterium | reverse complement strand
AGAGCGAAGGCTATGCTCCCTCGTCGCGCCTCGCCAGAGAACCTTTTCCGGGAAAACAGGACCCCTTCGATTTTTAAAACAGGCTCTGAGCGTTGGGTGAGAAAGCAAACATTGGAGAAACTCATCCTCGGCCACAGTCTGGCACGGGACACAAGGTGGGAAATGGCGGGACTACACCCGGACGACTGGATTCTCGAGCGTGCCGATGCCGTCGATGGTGATGCGGACGGTGTCGCCGGCTTCGAGGGTGAAGTCGTCCGCGGGGACGATGCCGGTGCCGGTCAGCAGCACCACGCCGTGCGGGAAGGTCTGACTGCGGCAGGTGAATTGTCGGAGTTCGTCGAAGGAACGTTTGATCTGGCCGACGCTGGTTTTTCCGCTGAACACCTCCTCGCCTGCCCTTCGGATCCGCAGATGAATCGCCCATTGGCGGGCCTCCTCCTCGGTGCGGCCGATGAGGATGCAGGGGCCGATGGCGCAGGAACGGTCATAAACCTTGGCCTGGGGAAGGTAGAGCAGGTTTTCGCCTTCGATGTCCCGCGAACTCATGTCATTGCCGATGGTGAATCCCACGAGTGTTCCACGGGAGTTGAGGACGAGCGCCAGTTCGGGTTCGGGCACGCTCCACGTGGCATCGCCGCGAATGCCCACGGAGTCGCCGGGGCCGATGACTTTTTCAGGCAGCGCCTTGAAGAAGAGTTCCGGGCGTTCGGCGTCATAGACACGATCATAGGCCGAGGCGCTGAAATCGGATTCCTCCATGCGCGCGGATTTGCTGCGGAGGTAGGTGACGCCGACCGCCCAGATTTCCTGGCGTTCGACCGGTGACAGGAGCCGGACCTCGCTCAGATCCAGTCGCGGCAGCGGGGAGCGGGCGATTGCCGCCAGTCGCTTGAGTGGATCCGCCGCTTCCAGCAGGGTGGTGATCGATGACACTTCCGCCGGTGCGAGGTCGAGGACTTTGTCGTCGTCGCTCAGAACGCCGGTGTGGACGCGGTTTTGGGAGTCGAGGAAGCGGCAGAGTTTCATGCGGAATAGTCCAGGTAAACAGTCTTCAAGCGGCTGTAGAACTCGATGGCTTGCGGGCCCTGTTCCTTGAAGGAATCGGTGCTGGATTTCTTCACGCCTCCGAAGGGCGCCTGCAAGGCGAGGCCGGTGGAGATCTGGTTGACCTTCACCACGCCCGCCTCGATCCGCTGGGAGTAGCGCATGGCCTTCTTGAGGTCGCGCGTGACAATCGAGGCGGAGAGACCGACATCCACACCGTTGGCGACCTGGAGTGCTTCGTCGAAGTTCCCGACCGTCATGACGGCCACGACAGGTCCGAACACCTCTTCGCGGGCGATGCGCATGTCCGGAGTGACATTGCCAAGGACTGTCGGATCCATGAACCATCCGTGCGCGAGGGCGCCGTCCTTCAGTCGGTTGCCGCCGGTCAGGAGTTTGGCGCCTTCCTTTTGCGCCTGTTCGATGTGCTGGAAATTGCCGTTCAATTCCTGCTCGTTCACGGCGGGTCCCATGTCGATGCCCGACTCAAGACCGTTGCCGACCTTCAGCGCCTTCGCCCTGGCCACGAGTTTTTCGGTGAATGCATTCGCGACGCTCGTTTCGACAATAACACGGCTGGTGGCGGTACAGGCCTGGCCGGTCAGGCCGAAGCCGGCCTTGATGACGAGCGTGGCGGCCAGGTCGAGGTCGGCGTCCGCGAGGACAATCGTGGGATTCTTGCCGCCCATCTCCATTTGCGCGCGGGCCATGCGGGCGGCCAGTTGCTGATAAATCTTGTGACCGACCGTGTAGGAGCCGGTGAACGAAAGCGCGGCCACGTCGGAATGAGTGGCCAGTTCGGCGCCGGCTTCGCGTCCTTCGCCGGTGATGACATTCAGCACGCCCTTGGGCAGCCCGGCTTCGTCGAGCGCGCGGGCGATTTCGAAACACATGGCCGGTGCCTGCGAGGCGGGTTTGAGGACGACGCTGTTTCCGCAGACGAGGGCGGGGGCGAGTTTCCAGGCGGGGATGGCGATGGGAAAATTCCACGGGGTGATCAACGCCACGACACCGAGCGGTTGGCGGGCGGTGTAGAGCAGGTTGTCCGGCAGATCGTGGGGAATGGTCTGGCCGCCCAGCGTGTAACTGAGCCCGCCAAAGAAGCGGAAGATGTCCGCGGTGCGCTGGACCTCGCCGGTGCTCTCGGCGAGAGTCTTGCCTTCCTCGCGGGTGAGCAATTTGGCGAGATCGGCCTTGCGGGATTCGATGAGATGGGAGGCCTTGCTGAGGACGCGGCCTCGGGCCACGGCGGTCTGGGCGCTCCAGGCGGGGAATGCCTGGCGGGCGGCGTCGATTGCGGCCACGGCGTCCTCCTTGCCGCCGCGCGCGTATTGGGCCACCGCCTCACGGGTGTCGGCCGGGTTGGGGTTTTGGAAGGTGGCGCCCGATTTGGCGGGACGCCATTCGCCGCCGATGAAATTCGAATAGGTTTGCATGAACGGGAGAATGGCCCGAATCGAGGCCGCGTGCAATGCCATGAACGATCAGAACGAGAATTCCGGCGGCTTGACTCGACGCGGAGGCAGATTTATGACTGCGCGATGAAAACTCCCTCCCCCGCGAACGGTTCTTCCGACGCCCGGAATTCACGGCGTCAATTCCTCAAACAATCCTCGGCCGCCATGGGCGGTGTTCTGGCGATGCCTTACCTGATGCCGTCGCGCGCGGATGGCGCCGAGGGGGATATTGTGCGGATCGGGCTGGTCGGTTGTGGCGGGCGGGGCACGGGCGCGGCCAACGAGGCGTTGACGACCGGCAGGAACGTCGAACTCGTCGCCATGGGGGACGTGTTTGAGAACCAGCTTCGAAACAGCCTGGCCACGTTGACGGAACTGAAGCGCGACCAGGTGAAGGTGGATTCCGACCGTCAGTTTGTTGGTCTGGACGCCTACCAAAAGGTGATCGACAGCGGGGTGGACGCCGTCCTTCTGACCACGCCGCCGGGGTTCCGCCCGTTGCACTTGAAGGCGGCGGTGGCGGCGGGGAAGCATGTGTTTTGTGAGAAACCGATGGCCACGGACGCGCCGGGCGTGCGTTCGGTGCTGGCCTCGGCGGAGGAGGCGAAGCGAAAGAATCTCGGGCTGGTGGCGGGGTTTTGCTGGCGATACAACCGGGAGCGGCGCGCGTTCTACGAGCAGGTTCATAACGGCGCGATCGGTGACATTCGCGCCCTGTACTCGACCTTCTACACCGGTCCGGTCAAGCAAATGCCGCCGGACAGCGCGCGGCGCGCGGAATGGAGCGACGTGGAATGGCAGCTTCGCAACTGGTATAACTTCACCTGGTTGTCCGGAGACGGCCTGGTGGAACAGGCGGTGCACAGTGTGGACAAGATTGCCTGGGCCATGCGGGATGTTCCTCCGTTGAAGGCGGTGGCGGTCGGCGGCCGTCAGATTCCCAACCACAGCGGCAACATCTACGACCATTTCGAGGTGAATTACGAATACGCGGACGACGTTCGCGCCTTCCTGGGCTGCCGGCAACAGACCGGCTGTTACAGCGAGAACAATGACTATTTGATGGGGACGAAGGGCGTCGGCACGATTGGTCGTCGTCCCACCACCTTGATTCGGGGCGGGACGGACTGGCAGTATCAAGGTCCGACGAACAACATGTATCAGACGGAGCACGACGAATTATTTGCGTCGATCCGCTCGGGGAAACCCATCAACGACGGCGTCTGGATGGCGCACAGCACGCTCATGGCGATCATGGGTCGCATGGCCGCCTACACGGGACAGGAGGTCACCTGGGACATGGCGCTCAATTCGGAAGAAAAGCTGGTGCCCGAGCCATTGACGTGGGACATGCCGCTGGAAATCAGGCCGATGGCGATGCCGGGCCGCACGCGGTTCGTTTGAAAACGCGGTTGCGCGAGTTTAAGAAAGGGGTATCTTGCGCACTGAACCTGGCGCGGGGATTGGACTCTGGCGATTTTTTATGGGTGAGAGAGTTGTTCGTCCGGCATCGGGCCGGCCATGCGGTGGAATCCGTGACTACTGCTTGCCTTCCCTCTGTGCCTGAGATACTTTCGTGACATACATGGCCATGTGCAAAGTCAGTTCTTCCGTGCATTTCTCCAAACGAGTGCAGCCGTTGGATGATCAAGACACTTCCTCCGAAACGAACTGGGTCCCCAATACGGACGTTTACGCCACTGAAGGAGGCGTGGTCATCAAGGCGGAATTGGCGGGGATGAAACGGGAGGATCTCGAATTGACGGTCGAGGGCAAGCGCCTGCGCATTCGCGGCCAGAGGGAGGATTCCTGCCGGAACGCGAAATGCAATTTCATCGTGATGGAGATCAATTACGGGCCCTTTGAAAGCGTGATCGAACTGCCCTCCGGCTACGATCTCTCCAACGCCAGGGCCACGTATCAAAACGGTTTCCTTCGGGTGGATGTCCCCGTTCTCGCCAAAGCCCCTTCCAAAAACGCCGCCGTGCGTGTCACCCAGGGAGAATAAGTTTCCCTGAACTTTTTCGGGTGTGACGGCATCTAATGTCCAGACAGCCACGCGATGACCACGCCTGAAACCGAATTCATCAACATCCTCGGGACTTCCTCGGGATCCAGCGACACGGCCACTTTCCGCGCCGCGAAGTCCCTGCCGGAAGTCCTTCCCATCCTCGGACTTTCGGACATCGTCATTTATCCGGGCATCGTCGCGCCCCTCCTGGTGGACACGGCGCAGAGCATCCGGCTGATCGACGACGTGGTCTCGGGCGACCGCCTGTTGGGGCTGGTGTTGCAACGGAACGCGGACGTCGAGAATCCGCTGCCCAAGGATCTCCATTCCCATGGCTGTGCGGCGCGCATTCTGAAGATGCTCAAGTTTCCCGACAACACCGTCCGGGTGTTGATCGAGGGCCT
>DATKEE010000210.1:0-5536 GCA_035544555.1 Candidatus Methylomirabilota bacterium | reverse complement strand
TCGAGCAGCGTGGGGTGGCCGAAGGGTTTCTTGCCGTCGGGACGTCCCTCGGCGTTCATCTGCAACACGCCGAGATCAACACGAAGCTGGATTTTTTCCCCGCCGTCCCTGCCCCTGAATTTCCTCACAATCACCTGCCCCGCTTGATAGGTCCACGCCTCAAGAATATGCGTGATATCGAAACTCATTACTGGGCGGACTATGAGTCCTGGAAATCCTCAAGTCAACGAAAGGTGGAGCCAGGCGCGCGGCGCGGTGACGGGGACCTTGTCAGACAGGCGCCTATCGCGGATGAATGACGCATGTCGAGCCTGCTGCCCGTGGCGTTTCATTCAACACGGTTCCCGGACCGGGTCGAGGGCGCGTTGCTCCACTCGCTCCGGTCCCGGGTGCTCAATCCGGGATTCCTCTACGACGGGGTGCGCCAGACCCGTCGCTGGCTGCGCCTTCACGAGGCCTGGAGTCCGTCCAGATCGGATCCGACCTGCGCTTCGATCTATGAACAGGCTGCGGACTCGTTGCCGCGGTTTTCCTCCGGCCGCCGCGTGGTGGTCGTGGGTCTCGGTTGCGGGGGAGGGCGCAAGGACACGCGAATCCTGAAGCGGCTCCGGCCGGATGCGGATCGATTGATCTATGTGCCGTGTGACGTCAGCGCGGCGATGGTATTGACTGCCGCGAATGCCGCGCGGACGGAAGCGCGGCCCGATGAATGCCGGCCGCTGGTATGTGACCTGGTGGAGACCACCGATCTGCCCGAACGGCTGGATGAGTGGTGCGGCGCGGAACCGGCGCGCTTGATCACGTTCTTCGGAATGCTCCCCAACCTCGAATCGGATTCGGTGATGCCCTCCATCGCCGGCAGCCTGCGCCCCAATGAAACGTTGATGGTCAGCGCCAATCTCGTTCCCGGCGGCGACCCGGACTCCGGCATGAACCGCGTGCTCCCGCAGTATGACAATGCGCTCACGCGGGAATGGTTGTTGGGATTTCTGCTGGACCTGGGTGTGGACCGGGACGATGGCGAATTGTTCATCGGAATTTCGGATCAGAAGGAACCGGAGGGCCGGCGGCGGATCGTGGCGGACTTCCGGTTTCGAAGACAGCGGATCCTGGAACTGCCGGGTGAGACGTTCCGGTTCGAGGAGGGAGACGAAATCCGCCTGTTTCACTCCTGGCGCTACACGGCCGCGGCTGTCCGCGCGCTGCTGACGGAGCAGGGATTTGTGGTGGACGCCGAATGGATCGCGAACTCCGGGGAGGAAGGTGTGTTCTCCTGCCGTCGCCGGCCGAAGCGGTGAGGCGCTTCAGTCCGGTCGTTCGGATGGGCCGCAATGACGCAGCGTTTCGAGGACGGCGCGAACCCGCGGCACTTCGTGCGTGCGGAGGATGTCCGTTCGTCCGAGCGCGGCCAGCACGGCAAAGAACGGTTCCGCCGAGCGCACCTCGTCACGAAAGTATTCAAAGGCGTGGGGCAGCGCGTTGCAGACCGGGTATCCAAGGGCGCGAAGTCGGAAGGTGTTGAGAAAGGCATGGACCTGATGGCGGACGCGAATGGCGCTGTCTCCCAGGTTTCGATAATAGAAGCCGAGGCCGGGATCCAGAACCAGCTTCTCCAATCCGGCCCGCGAGGCATTTTCGATCTGGCGTTCGAAGAAGTCCTTCATGGCGCCGATGGGATCGACCGAAAGATCCAGGTCGCCAACCGCGCGCACGTGATCGCCCTGGACGTGGCAGATGATGACGGCGGCGTCGAAGTCGCGGGCGATGCGGTAGATCTCCCGGGCATTCGCGGGGCCGGTGAGGTTCAACACGGCGGCGCCGGCGGCGAGACAACCTTCCGCGACCCGCGGATGATACGTCTCGATGGAGACCGGAACCTTCGATTCCGCAAGCCCGCGGACAGCGGGGACCAGCCGCCCGAGCTGGGTCTTTTCATCGATCAATGCGGCGTGGGCCAGACTGGATTCGGCTCCCACGTCCACAAGGTCGGCGCCCTGGGCGGCCAGCGTTTGAGCCCGCTGGATGGCGGCATCCGTCGAGAGGCAGACGCTCTCGCGATACCATGAATCCGGGGAGAGATTGATCACGCCCATGATCGCGGGCTGCCGGTTGAAGTCGAACTTGCGGCCGCCGATTGGGAAGGACCGGACCGGGATGGAGGTGTTCTGCCGTTGGGCTTCGGCCAGATCGGCCAGGTCGGCGAGGGTGAGCATGATGCGGGGTGGATGGCGGATGTGGTGCGGCGGAAATGGCGCGCCCGCCGCGACTCGAACGCGGGACCCTCTGCTTAGAAGGCAGATGCTCTATCCAACTGAGCTACGGGCGCAACCGGAATAAAATAGAGGAGCCGCGTGCGCGTTGCACCCAGAAACTTTCAGGTTTTCAGTACCCATGTCCCCGGTGGGGCGGTGGTGCCCCGCCGCCTCGATACAGTGAAATTCTCCCTCATCCAACGGCCCTCTCGCTACCGCCCACAACTCTTCACTCATATTTCCGGAAAGTGACAGGCGAATGGAGACAGACGAATGATCGGCAGAGACCATCCGCAGCATCCTCGAAGAGCCGGCGCGCCTCACCCCCCGGCGAGGACAAATGAAGCTGATGCGCGTTTACAACGAATTCGAGCAGTTGATGAAGCCCGGGGAAATCGGCCCGTGGCTGCTGACCGGGATGGAGGAATTTGAAAGACGCACTCCGGCGGACCTGATAAGCAAGGGCGAGACTGACCGTCTCTGGGCCTCGCTGTTTTATCTGCGCTCGGCGATGCCGGATTGAGTTCATCAGGAGGCGTCTGCGCTTCTGCGGGCAAATTCGATCCAATCCGAGGGAATCCCATCGGTATGTCAGGGATTGTCCCGACGGTGCCCTCCTGATAACCTCGCGCAAAGACGCCAGAGATCGGGCATTCGGGATGGAAGGCCGCTGGCACAAAAACGTGAACCTGCGAAATTCGGCGAGCTGCACAAGGCGATTTTGTTGCCACGTAGGCCGCCCCAGGACATTGCTGACTGGCTCGACGCTCTACCAATCAAGATCATCTGGCGCGAAAGCAAATTGTTTTTGGATAACGCAAACGGCCGGTTCACTTAATCATCCGGCAAGAACGATTGCCCTGACTTGTCGCATTCTCGGATTGCCAGCCCGAAGCACGATCAAAGACAAGCCGCGGTCATTGTCAAATGGCTCGACGCGCGCCTCGATTTCGAGGACGGGATAACGGACCGTCGCCAGGCCGTAGCACTTGTAGGTCTGCGCGAACAGCTCGGTTTCGACCATGCCGGTCCAGTCGGCCAGCGTCAGGAATTTCACCGGCTCCCCCGGGAGGGTGCGGTCGGAAGTCGGTGAAAAGTGGGTGATGTTCGAGGAATGGATCGGAGGGCGCGATTCGGATGTCCTGCCCCGACACGGAATGTCAGAGCGTCGTTACCTCCGCTGCTACGCGATAAAGGCGGCGTAACGCGGGCGCATTCATGATGCCCGGTGAATGCGGATTCCCGGACAAAGTTCGAACGGAAACAGCATCGTGCAACATTTCACCCGGTTGTAATCGTGCTCCACAGAGGTCCTTCGGCAGCGGCGGGTGCAACGTGCCGTCCGTGTCCGCCTTTAAAAGCACCGTGATCGTGTTCGTGGGCGAAACTCCGCAGCGGGGTCCGGTCATCTGCCGACGGCTTCGGAACACCGGTCCAGGGCCACGCTGAACCGCTCCGCATCGAAGTCAGGCAGGGATTGGACAAGCTTGAACAAATCGTCCAGCGCGCCTTCCGCTTCGGGGTGGGGCTGGGCGGCCAGCAAGCGGTCGAGCGCGAGCACCAATCGCTCCGCACGACGCGCCTGCCGGACCTGTGGGATTTCCGATTGCCGAAAATCCGCCCCGGACGCTGCCAGCGTGGTCAGCACGGAGCGCGTCATCTCATCGGACCACCGTATTTCGGAGGCATGCCGCGCCAGATTGTCCGCGACCATCTGCACGGCCGCAAAATCAGGCTCGGTGGACGCGTCGGCGGGAATGCCGGGTTTCGGAAGATCCAGGCCCGCGGAATCGAGTTTCTGAAGCAGCCATTGGAGGCCGCTCCATCGCGCGATCAGCGTTTCGTCCGGCGCATTTTCACGCGACAGTTGCCAGCTCATTTCGCGCAATGCGGCGGCCTGACCGACCAGCCACGCCTGGGCTCCGCTCCAGTGGGCGGGGTTCCGCCAGTGCATCGGCTGCGAAACGCCCTGGCCGTCGAGTTCAAAGATCAGTTCGGGATGACCGGCCATCCGCAAGGGCGATTCAAGAGTCTGATGACAGGCCACGCACGTGTTCGCGCGGACATAAGGATTCTTGAGGTCACGCATGCCGGCGTGAACGCGGTCGCCGCGTGTCCAATCGGTCCGCGTGTGCCCGAGCAGCCAGTTTTCAGCCGGTCCGTGACAGCTTTCGCAGGAGACGCCCTCGCTCACCTTGAAGCTTTCACCGCGCCTGTCCTCGGGAACCTGCCGCAACGGCGCGTGACAGGAGGTGCAGCGTATGTCGGCCGCCGGGTCTTTGATTTGCAGCGCGTCTGCGATCTGTTTCGAACGCGCGGTGGTGAGCGTGGCGAACGGCCGTTGCGCGTGAAAATCCTTCAACGCCCAGATCAGGTATTGGTTTTGGTTCGAGTCGCCTCCTCCGTGACAGGATGAACTGGCGCAGGACGCCGCCCCGAGGAACCTGGAATGGTGATGCGGGGTGAACCCTTCGGAATCTCCCGACCGGAGAAGGCCGGCGGGCAGGGTCACGAGGAGGATCAGGAGCGGCGCCCGGGGTGCCCTGCAATTGAGTGGTTTACGCCGCACGGGTAATTTGCTAGTTGAGTCGCAGCCTCGATGCAATCCCTAATCGACACCCTGCGTTCACTGACCGGAGAACAGCTCGGTCTGATGCTGGGTCTGTTGCTGGTGGCGGGGCTGTTCGTGCAGATCACCATCGGGATTGGACGCGGCTTGATGCGGCTCGGGTATGATCGACGGCAGCAGCGCGCCACCCTGGAGCGCCTCCGCCTGCAGGTGGCGGAAACCCGGCTGCGCTGCCGTGAGGTGGAGCAAACCAGACTCGTCTGGAACGGTTACCGCAAATTCACGGTCGCGAAAAAGCTCCCCGAGTGCGACGACGTGTGCGCTTTTCAACTCAAGCCGCATGACGGGAGACCGCTGCCGGCGTTCCAGCCCGGTCAGTATCTGACGTTTCAACTCGACATCCCCGGCCGGGACAAGCCGCTCGTTCGTTGCTATTCCCTCTCCGGCAGCCCGCATCGCGCGGATTACTACCGCGTCACCATCAAGAAGGAAAAGGCCCCGCGTGAACGTCCGGATCTGCCATGCGGCGCCGCGTCCGGTTACTTCTGCGATCTGGTCAAAGAGGGCGACATACTCGACGTCAAGGCGCCCGCCGGCCATTTCTTCCTCGACATGACAAAGACCCGCCCGGTGGTGCTCATTGCCGGCGGGGTCGGCGTCACGCCCCTCCTGTGCATGGCTCATGCGATTGCGGCGGGCGCTTCGAAACGCGAGG
>DATKEE010000209.1:0-8131 GCA_035544555.1 Candidatus Methylomirabilota bacterium | reverse complement strand
GCTGGTGCCGGCCACGCAATTCGCCAGCATGGCCTACCTGCCCATTCTGATCCTGGGCATGATCCTTCAGATGCTCCCGTTGATGATCAACATCATCATCGGCATCTTCGCCGTGATCACCCTGTTCCAGATCATCACCCTGCCGGTCGAGTTCAACGCGAGCAGCCGCGCCAAGGCCCAACTCCTCAGTCTCGGCCTCATCAGCAACCGCGAACACACCGCCATCGCCAAGGTGCTCAACGCCGCCGCGCTCACCTACGTGGCCGCCATGATCACCTCGATGCTCCAGTTGCTCTACTGGATCCTGATCGCCCGCAATCGCTGATCCAAACCCAGCCTCGCCTTCAGGGCGCCGGTAAGCGCTTACCGGCGCCCTTCTTTTTGAATGCGTTGAATCGTGGTCTCGCCACCTGAACAGTCTCCCGGGTGCGAGCGCTTCTCCCCTCCTCTCCCCGCATCCAAATTCGTGAAGCGGGATCAGAAAATCGGAGTCGCAGTCGGGGTCGCTATCGGTATCGGTATCGGTATCGGTTCGCGGTCTCGGAAACACGGAAAACAGAAGCGAACTCCCAATTTCGATTTCGATTTCGAAACTCATCTCCTTATCCGCGCCCATCCGCGCCCATCCGCGGTTCCCCCTGGTCCTCCCTTCTTGTCCCTACGCCCGCCTAATTTGCTTGCGGAAAGAAGGCAGGCATTGATTCTAGGGCCTCAATCCTATGGCTGGCAACCGAAGCAAAAACCGGCGACAGTCCAGGCCCGACCGGCGCGGCCTCGCACGAAAAACGCCGCGCCGCGCAAAATCCCGGCCTGAACACGAACCCAAGCCCGCGGCAACGCCCGATCCGTCCGCGTCCCCCGTCAATTCCGTGGTCCCTCGTGACGAGATTCCGGAGGAGTTGCCGGTCACCCGGGAACGCGCCTCCTACGACCGGGACACCGCCATCAAACTGTATCTTCGCGAGATCGGGCAGGTGAAGCTGCTGACCATCCAGGAGGAAATCGAACTGGCGGCCCGCATCAAGAATGGCGACCGCAAGGCGCGCGAGCAGATGATCAAGGCCAACCTCCGCCTCGTCGTCAAAATCGCCCACGATTACGAAAATTTCGGACTGCCGCTGCTCGACCTGATCAACGAGGGCAACATCGGCCTCATGAAGGCCGTCGAACGCTTCGATCCCGCCAAGGGCGGCAAACTCTCCACCTACGCCTCCTGGTGGATCAAACAATCGATCAAACGCGCGCTCGCCAACCAATCCAAAACCATCCGCCTCCCCGTCCATCTGGTGGACAAAATCTCCCGCATGCGCCGGGTTGCGCTCCGGCTTCAGGAGGAATTCGGCCGGGAACCCACCGATGACGAACTGGCCGACGAAATGGGCATGACCCCGTCCCGTGTCGCCCAGATGCGCACCGCCGCCATCCGTCCCGCCTCCCTCGACGCGCCCCTCGGTGACGAGGACTCGAACAACTTTTCGGAGGTCGTGCAGGACGAGAATGCCCTCACCCCTTACAAGCAACTCGAGGACAAGACCGTCACTCACATGCTCCAGGAAATGGTCCGCGCGCTCGATGACCGTGAGGCCACCATTCTCCGCTACCGCTTCGGTCTGGACGGCGGATCGGAACGCACACTGGAGGAGGTGGGACACAGATTTGGCGTCACCCGTGAACGCGTCCGGCAGATCCAGAACATCGCCCTGAACAAACTCCGCAAAATGATCGAGAAACTCGAGGCCGTCCAGAAATGACCCCACACTCATGACCCAGGTCACCGCCGCCGACATCGAACGGGCCATTCGCAATGTGCCGGATTTCCCCAGCCCCGGAATCCAGTTCAAGGACATCACCCCGGTCCTCGCCGACCCGGTCCTGTTCGCCGGGTCCCTCGATCTCCTCATCGGCGACTTTAAGCCGGGTTCGGTCGATGCCGTCGTCGGCATCGATGCCCGCGGGTTCATCTTCGCCGCCGCCGCCGCAGCCCGGCTTCAGGCGGGTTTCATCCCCGTGCGCAAGAAGGGAAAACTCCCCTGCCAGACCCTCGAACAGGGCTACGACCTCGAATACGGCTCGAACACCATCGCCGTGCACGTGGACGCGTTGCGGCCCGGCAGCCGGGTCATTCTGCTGGACGATCTGCTCGCCACCGGAGGTACCGCCGCCGCCGCCATCGACCTTCTCAATCGGCTCGACGCCCACATACTCGAAGCCGGATTCCTCATCGAACTCGGGTTTCTCAAGGGCCGCGACAAACTCCGGGGCGTGCCCCTGAAGTCCCTCGTCGTTTATTGAGCCGGACCGGAGAAACCTTTCGATGATCGTCCCCTTTGCCTCCTCCCGGAACGCCCCCCCGAGGACCGGCCCATGACGTGGCTCTCCTCGTTCGACCAGACCCTCTTTCGCGCCATCAACAGCGGACTCAGCCATCCGTGGCTCGACCGCCTCATGCCGTTTCTCAGCGGCAATGATTTCTTCTTTCCCCTCCTCCTGCTCTGCCTCGGCGGTCTCGTCTGGAAGGGAGGGGCGCGCGGACGCATCTGCGCGCTGCTCCTTGTCCTCATCGTCGTGTTTGGCGACACCTTCATCTGCACCTCCATCAAGGACGCCGTCGGCCGCCCCCGGCCTTTCGTCGACCTTCCCGATGTCAATCACCTCGTCGGCCGGGGACGTCACTCGAGCATGCCCTCCAATCACGCGGCCAACTGGTTCGCGGCCCTGGTCGTCCTGGGCACCTATTACCGCCGCAGCCTGTTCTTCATGCTCCCACTCGCGTGCGCCGTCGGATTCTCCCGCATCTACAACGGCGTGCATTATCCATCCGACGTCCTGGCCGGCGCCACCCTGGGCGCCGCTTATGCCGGCATCACTCTTCATGGACTCGAACTGGCCTGGTCGCGCTTCGGCGCCCGGTGGCTGCCGCTCTGGCACGCGAGATTTCCCTCGCTCCGGAATCCGCGCGTCATCGAGCACGATCCCGCGGCCTCAACGAAGGAGGCGACCCCGGCGGCCCCGATCGACCTCCATTGGCTGCGGCTCGGTTATCTGTTCATCGGTGCGCTCCTTGTCGTCCGCCTGGGCTACATCGCGTCCGATGAAATCGAACTCAGCGAGGACGAAGCCTATCAATGGGTCTGGTCCAAGCATCCCGCGTTGTCCTATTACAGCAAACCGCCCCTGATCGCCCTCACCCAGCTCGCCGGCACCAGCCTCTGGGGGGACATCGAGTTCGGGGTGCGCTTTTTCTCTCCCCTGATCGCCGCCGCGATTTCCCTGCTCCTGCTCCGCTTCTTTGCGCGCGAGGTCAACGCCCGGGCAGGATTCTGGTTGATCACAATCGTGTCCACCACCCCGCTCCTCGCCGTCGGCGCCACCTTGATGACCGTGGACCCGCTCTCGGTTCTGTTCTGGACCTGTGCCATGGTCTGGGGCTGGCGCGCCATTCAGCCGGACGCCGATTGGCGGCCATGGGCGGCCGTCGGTCTCTGGATGGGACTCGGCTTTCTGAGCAAATACACAAACCTGATCCAGTGGCTCTGCTGGGCCGTGTTCTTCATCCTCTGGCCGCCCGCGCGCTGCCATCTCCGCCGACCGGGTCCGTGGCTCGCGCTGGCGATCAACCTGGTCTGCGCGCTGCCGGTGCTCGTCTGGAACGCGCGGCACGACTGGATCACCGTCGCGCACGTCGCGCAGGACGGCAATCTCGACCAACCCTGGCGTCCCAACCCCGCGCACCTCTTTGACTTTCTGCTGGCCGAAGCGGCTCTCCTCAATCCCGTCTTCTTCGTGGGAACCGTCTGCGCCGCCACCGCCTTCTGGAGCCGCCACCGGCATCATCCCCTGTTGATCTTTTTCTTCAGCATGGGCGCGCCCCTCTTTCTGCTTTATCTCCTCCTCACACTGCACACCCGTGTCCATCCCAATTGGATCGCCCCGGCGGTTCTCCCGCTGTTCTGCCTGATGGTCGTTCACTGGCAGTTCCGCTCGCGGGAGGGTATGGCCGGGATCAAACGTTCCCTCGCCGCGGGCCTCACGTTCGGCCTGGTCACCGTCGTCATTCTCCACGACACGGATCTCACGGGCAGACTCCTCAATCGATCCCTTCCCGCCCGTGTCGATCCCCTGCGGAGAGTCCGCGGCTGGCGCGAATCCGCGGAAATGATCGATGCTGAGCGCCGGAAGTTCCTCGACCAAGGCCGGGATTGTTTTCTCATCGGCGATCATTATGGCATCACGGGACTGCTCTCGTTCTACATCGAGGAAGCCCGCGAGCGCATCCACGGGAAACCGCTGGTGTATTACGTGGACTCCGGGATTCCGAAGAACCAGTTTCACTTCTGGCCCGGCTACTGGGAACTGCGCCCCGCTGACAACGCGATCTATGTGGACGGCATGAAACCCCCGCCGCTCAAGGACAACTGGGTGTGGCCCTGGCTGAAAGGGGATCGCGACCTGACCGTCAACGATCCGCCCAAACCCCGCGCCACACCTGAAATCCTGCTCGAACAATTTCATTCCGTCACCGATCTGGGTGTGTATGAAATCAAACGCGGTGGCAGGGTGTTCCATCGCTACCAGCTTTTCCTTTGCGAAGGCCTGCGATAGTTTACCCGCCGATCGCGGTGCCACCTCCATCGACCATGATTGTCCTTCCGGCAACAGACCCAGACGCCCCTCCAGCCGCCACCACCCGGCGGCATTTTCCAGTCATCCGTTACGACCTGGAGTCAACTTTGAACTCCGGCCAGGCGTTTCGCTGGGAACAAAACGGGAAGGGCTGGGAGGGAGTCATCGGAAACCGCTGGGTGCGCCTTTCCGCAACGCCGGAGGGCTTGGTTGCGGAGTCATTGAAACCGGTCACGGACTGGTCCTGGCTGAGCCGGTATCTTCAGCTCGATCAGGACTTCGATGAAATTCTTCGCAGTTTTCCGGATGACGAACCGATGCGCGAGGCGGTCCGCCAGGTGCACGGGCTCCGGCTGCTTCGCCAGGATCCATGGGAATGCCTCGCCTCCTTTCTGCTTTCCTCCACAAAGCAAATCGTCCAGATCCGGCGGATCGTCGCGCAACTCTGCCAACGCCACGGAGATCCGGTTCCCGTGCCCCCCGGCTCGAAGCCGGCGTTCACCTTCCCGGGAGCGGAGCGACTGGCCCGGGTTTCGGAGGCGGACTTGCGCGACTGCCGGATGGGGTTCCGCGCGGGATACCTGCGAAATACCGCCCTTCGTGTCGCCGGAGGAAACCTCGATCTGGCGGCACTGTTCCGGGTATCCGAGGACGAGGCCCGTGCACTTTTGATGGAGTTGCCCGGTGTGGGACGCAAGATCGCCGATTGTATCCTGTTGTTTGCATATGGCTTTCCCCGCGCCTTCCCGATTGACGTCTGGGTCCTGAAAGCGTTGCGCGCGCTCTATTTCGACGGACGCGCCGTTCCACAGCGTGAATTGCAAACGTTTGCGGCGGCGCATTTCGGTCCCCAGGCAGGCTACGCGCAGCAGTATCTGTTTCATTACATGCGCGGCCGTTTCCACGAAAACAGGACCCATTGGAACTCTCGGAGCGTGTTTTGAAAACCCCGGTTGGGTGTCCCGCCTTCAGGCGGCCCATGGCGAAACCGTCTGAAGGCCGCACGCGGAACGCGATCCGGCGATCCCATGATGATTTTCCAAGCACGCTCTCAGGCAGGCACTCTTGGATCGTTCATTGCCAATGCTTGAGCCCGGTGCCGCTTTCGAGGATCATCCGATTCCATGCCGCCAACGGTAGCCAGATCCGATGCCCGTTCCCTCGAAGTTCTGCTCAGTCCGCCCGAACTCGATGCGCTGCGCAACCGCGACCTGGCGGACACCACGTGCGTCGTCTTCGACATCCTCCGTGCTACCACCACCATGATCGAGGCGCTGGCCAATGGCGCAACCGCGGTCATCCCGGTCGTGGAAATCAACGAGGCCCTGGCGATCCGTGAAACCAACCCCGGCATTCTGCTTGCCGGTGAACGGGAAGGCCTGCGCATCGGGTCGGCCTTGACCGGGGGCGTCGAATTCGATCTTGGCAATTCACCGCGCGAGTTCATCGGGGATGTTGTGCGCGGGCGGACCATCGTCATGACCACAACCAACGGCACGCGGGCGATCCGCGCCTGTGCCGGCGCTCGCGAGGTGTTGATCGCCTCCTTTCTGAATCTTCGTGCCACCGCCACCTATCTTCGCGGGACCCTCCCGCACCGCTTGATCCTTGTTTGCAGCGGCACCCGGGACCAGGCCGCGCTTGAAGATGCCCTTGCCGCCGGCGCACTTTGCGAACGCGTCCGGACGGATTATCTCGCCGGCGACATTTCCGACTCCGCCGAAATGGTCCGGCGTCTGTACCCGCTGCTGCAAACCGATCTGGCCGGGGTCATGAGGTTTTCCACGAACGGCCGCCGCCTGCTCCAGCATCCTGAACTGAAGGCGGACGTTTCGTTCTGTGTCCAGAAGGAGACCGCAAACCTGGTGGCCGCGCTGGGAGCGGACGGCGCCGTCCGGGCCATTGGCGGAACACCGTGATCCGCGACCATCCGCGGTTTTAATCGGGCCTGAATGGTTACACGAATTCAGTCCTCGCGGCTTGGATCCCCTCCTGCCTTCCCCTTCCCGGAAGACCCGTCCTGGTCCGGGCGGTAACTCCTGACCACCCATTCGCTCAGTGTCTTGTCCGGCGATTCAACCGCGTTCCGGTCAATGGTGAACTCCTTCCGTCCCGTGTTCTGCGAGATCAACTTCAACCCGAACTGAAAGTCCTTGAACCGTAGATTGCAGAGATCGCGCACGGCGCCGCGTTGTTCCGCGGCATCCTCGATCAGTTGATCGATCGCCTCCTCCTCGAAGCGCAGGATCAGCCCGTGATTCTGCTCAAACCGGGCGGCGAAGTCCTGGATCAATTCCCGCGCGACGCTCCGTTCCTCCTTCGCGTGTTCCTTCAGCAGGCGTTTCAAAGCCGTCCCGGGATCGCTCACCAGATCCCGGTTGACCACGAAGCGCCGCACAGGCGTGGAGGGTAGCTCGAACTTGAACTCCCGGAACACCCGTTCGCACACCGTCATCAGCCCGCGGGCCCCGGTCTTCTCGTCCTGTGCCAGTTCGGCAATCCGGCGCAACCCGTCATCCTGAAACAGCACTTCAATCCCATAGGCGGCGAATGTCTGTTCATATTGACGGATGATGCTCCCCTCCGAGGTCTTCAGGATCTGAAACAAATCCTCCACCCCGAGAGATCGGCATACCACGCGCACGGGGAGCCGTCCGATGAACTCCGGCTCAAATCCGAAATCCAGAAAGTCCCTCGTCTGCGCCTGGTCGAGACATTCCTCGTCGGATTCCACCCCGGCGGTCGCCGCGGCGAAACCGATAGTCGCCTCACGCAGCCGCTTGCGAACCAGCTTCTCCAGGCCGTCGAACGCCCCGCTGACGATGAAGAGAATGTGCTTGGTGTTGATCGTGCCCGGCGCTTTGCGGCCGCGTTGGGAAAAATCCATCATCGCCTGAATCTGGCCCGCGATGTCCTGCGGCGACCGCGCCGACACCTCCGTTTCCTCCATCAACTTCAACAGATTGGTCTGCACGCCGCGCCCGCTGACGTCGCGTCCACTCTGTCCGCTGGCGGCGGCGATCTTGTCAATCTCATCGATGTAAATGATGCCATACTCCGTCCGGCGCACATCGTTGTCCGCCCGGCGCAACAACTCGCGCACCAGATCCTCGACGTCATAACCCACATAACCCGTCTCGGAGAACTTGGTGGCGTCCGCCTTGACGAACGGCACACCGATCAAATCCGCGGCGCTCCGGATGAGGTAGGTCTTTCCCACCCCCGTGGGACCGACGAGAATGATGTTTTGCTTGGCGTAGTTCCGCTGGTCCCTGCCATCGAGCGCAAGCCGGACGTGATGATAATGATCGCACAAGGCGACGCTCAGGACCTTCTTGGCATCGTCCTGCCGGATCACAAACCGGTCCAGATAGGCCTTCACGTCGCGGGGCCGGTGATCGAATTGAAAGTCCTCCGGTTTTAACTTCTCCTCCGCGTCCGGACCCGGCGCGTCGCCGGCCGGCTGGGCGGATTGAACGCCCTGGCCCGGCATGCCCTGCAAATGCTG
>DATKEE010000208.1:0-14950 GCA_035544555.1 Candidatus Methylomirabilota bacterium | reverse complement strand
ACGCTCGTCCGGCAGTCGAAAGGGACGAGAGGCAATAGGGTCGCATCTAAATAATTGACAATTGAAGTGTGGATTCGGTCTATGCTCGCCTCCACGCGAAACGTTCAATCCCTCTTCTTGCCCACCGGCCTGCCTGCGCCGAGGCTTCGGCAGGCAAGGGGGCGCATCGCCAACGTTTACGCCACCGATCCCCTGGCGCGCCTGAAAGGGACTTGGCTGCTCAACAGCGCGGAGCAGACGCTCAATTTCCACGGCTACGAGCACAACCTGCGCAACGACATCACCCGCCACACCCGCACCGACGCCAGCTTCGTCGATTACGATTACGACAACCTCGGGCAATTGATCGACGCGGTCGGCAGCGGGAGTTCGGGAAGCACCGTGCGAAGTCGGCGACGTTTTGGAGTGCGGTGATGAAGCGGAGCGGATTCGCCGCTTTCGAGCGGGTGGGGAGTTGATGCGCTGGACGAACGTTCGTCCTGCATGCGAAAGCGGTAGAGGGCTTCGCCCACAACCGCACTCCAAGACGCTGGCGCGAGGATCGGGGAGCGTCGCGAGGATTGTCAGCGGGACGTGGCAACCGAATCGAGTCCCAGGTAGCGATTGGCGTTGGCGTGGCAGAGGTTCCGGATCAATGGACCGAGCAGGGTGTCGTCATCCGGGATTTCCCCGTTTTCCACGTCGCGTCCGATGAGGTTGCAGAGCACGCGGCGGTAGTATTCATGGCGGGGAAACGACATGAAGGAACGGGAGTCGGTGACCATTCCGACGAAGCGCGAAAGCAGGCTGAGATTGGAGAGCGCGTTCAGGTGCCATTCCATGCCCTCCTTTTGATCGAGGAACCACCAGGCGGGACCGAGCTGAACCTTGCCGGGCACGCCGTCGTCCTGGAAACCCGCCAGCAGCGAGGCGAAGGCGTAATTGTCCGCGGGATTGAGGTTGTAAAGGATGGTTCGCGGCAGCGCGTTGTCCCGGTCGAGACGATCCAGGAAGGCCGCCACCGCAGCGGCTTGAGGAGAGTCTCCGATGGAATCGAATCCGGTGTCCGGTCCCAGACGGTTGAGAAGACGGGTGTTGATGTTGCGCAGAGCGCCCAGGTGAAGCTGCATGGTCCAGCCCTTTTCCGCGTAACTCCGGCCCAGGAAGAGGAGGACGAACGCGGCAAACCGGTCGTGTTCCCGGGGGGAAGCCGCGCGCCCCCGGCGGGCTTCGTTGAAAACTGCCGCCGCCTCTTTCCCATTGCAGAAATCCGACGGACACCGATCCAGGCCATGATCGGACAACCGGCAGTCCATGGTGTGGAAGAATTCGATGCGCTGCTTCAAGGCGTCGAGAAAAGCATCGAGATCGCGGATGTCCACATTGCCGGCGCTGGCAAGGTCGTCCACCCAGGCGTTGAAGTTGTCCGGGTTGTGGACTCCGAGCGCCTTGTCGGGGCGAAAGGCCGGGAGCACACGCGTCGTCAGCCCGGAGGCCGCGATGGTGCGGTGATGCTGGAGGTCGTCGGTGGGATCGTCCGTGGTGCAAAGCGTGCGGACACGGAATTTCCCGAGGATGCCCCGCGCGGTCAGTTCGGGCCGGGCGAGCTGTTCGTTTGCGGTTTTCCAGACACGCGTGGCGCGGGATTCATCGAGGAGTTCGTCGATTCCGAAGTAACGCTTGAGTTCGAGGTGGGTCCAGTGATGGAGGGGATTGCGGAGCGTGTGAGGCACCGTGGCGGCCCAGGCCTGGAATTTCTCGAAGGGTTCGGCGTCGCCGGTGCAGTAACGCTCCGCCACGCCGTGGGTCCGCATCGCCCGCCATTTGTAATGATCCCCTTCGAGCCAGATTTCGAAGAGGTTGTTGAACCGGCGGTTGACGGCGATGTCCCGCGGCGAGAGATGGCAATGGAAGTCGCAGACGGGTTCGGGTTCCGCGAACTCGTGATACAGCCGCCGCGCCGCGCGGGTGCCGAGAAGAAAATCGTCGTGGATGAAGCTCAAGGGAGTCTCGTCAGTTGTTGGCCGGAGCAATCGCCCGAACCCGGATGCCCACCTCGCGGGTCATCGCATCGCCCTCCGCATCAATCACGGTGAAGCGGAATCCCGCCAACCCGGTGAAGTCCTCCGCCGGGGCGAATCGCGCCGTGGTGCCGTCGGGCAGCAACGACACGGTACCATGGGTGGCGGTGGAGACGGTATGCGCGGGCTGGAGGGTGAAGCCGCGGGTCAAAAGGGCGAGGTTCAATTCGACGGTGCCGTTGCGGTCGCACTCGAGACGCGGCGAGGCCATCCAGTTCAGATAGTCCTCGAGTTGGGTGTAACCGTCGCCGTCCGGATCGGCATTGCTGTCCGAGAAATCGCCATCCGGGGAGCGGGGGTTGAGGCGGTGAAGAATTTCCCACCAGTCGGGGAGGCCATCGAGGTCCGAATCCCAATCGGATGCGCGGCGCACTTCGGGGTAATCCTCCCAGCTACCGACGTCCTCCTGGGAATCGGGCAGGCCGGGCAGGCCGGTCCGGCTGCCGGCATACCGGGCGGTGCCGGTGAGGGTTTCCCGGATGACGCGCGAGTCGTGATCATCGAGGCGCGGCTGATTGCAGCCCACGTCCGACAAGACGTGCTTGAGGGCGGCCTGGGCGGTCCGGGTCTCGACGTAGGATTCGAAGAACGGTTCAGGGACGATGAAATTCGCGCGGGGTTCGGGTTCGGTAACGCCGCAGGACAGCGGAGCATCGGCATCGCAATGGCCCTCCAGCACGTTGCCGGAGACGTAATAGTCCTGCGGACCGAAACCGGAGATGTTGTTGCGTTCGGGATTGAGGTAATGGAGGAAGGTGGTGGCCGGGCCGGGGCGATAGTAATTGTTGACGAAGTTGACTTTTGCGGCGCCGCCGTCGGTGGCGCGATGGCGCCAGTTGAAGACGACGTTGTTGCGGATATCGAGCCAGCCGGCGTGGTGATTGGCGTGGTTGAGCCCGCCGGCGAGGCTCCAGTTCCGTCCCGCGCAATGGGCGAGCAGGTTGTGGTGAAAACTGCCGATCCGGCCGCTGATGCTCGCGGCGTAGCCGTGCTGTTTGCCGTGGGGATACTTCGAGTGCCCGGCCGCGTTCAAGGCCTCGGAGATCAAGGTCCGCTGAAGCGTGATGTTCTTCGCCGAACGGGAGCTGAACCCCTCGTCAATCGACCAACTGATCGAACAATGATCCATGATGCAATGATCGCTCGAGGCCATGCCGGTGCCGTCGAGAGTCGCGTTGGCGATGTTGCCCGGGCGCAGGCGGAGATGGCGCATGATGACGTCGTGGGTCCCGAGCATTCCGAGGTTGAACTTGCGGACGCAGATGCCCTTCCCGGGCGCCGTCTGGCCGGCAAGGGTCAGATACGGGTTCCGTATGATGAGCTTGGATTCGAGCGTGATGAGTCCGGAGACATTGAACACCACGGTGCGCGGCCCCTCGGCCTCAACCGCGGCGCGCAGGCTTCCCGGTCCGCTGTCGTTAAGGTTGCTGACGATGAGGACGCGGCCGCCCCGTCCTCCGCGCGCAAAGCGTCCATGGCCCTCGGCACCGGGGAAGGCCAGGTGCCGCGGCTGGAACCGCCAGACCTCCCCGCGGGTGACCCCGTTCGTGGCGTCCAGCGTATCGACGCGCCAGTAGTAACCGGTGTGGCTGTTCAGGCCGGTCGCCCGCCATTCGGTCGTTTCCTGGTTTCCACGGAATGCCGGTGAGGTCCGGCCGGCTTCGGCGGCCGCGAGCTCGTTCGTGCTGAAGTAAACATCATGCGAACGCGCGGATGGCGCGGCGGTCCAGGTCAGGATGACCGACCCGTGGTCGGCATTGACGTGTTCGTTCCCGTCCACGGGGGAGGGCTTGATGGCGCGAGCGGCGGGGTTGCCGGTGTCAATTTCGAAGCCATTTAAGACCACCCTGGAGCCGGCGGGTGCGGAGGCCGGTTCGGGTGAGAATCGCAGCACGACGTCCTCGCCGGCGACTGCCTCCACGGGGACGAACGCGCTGGCGGCGTCGTAGTCGTTGGTGACCCGGATGGAGGGACGGACGTTGAAGAGGGTGAGAGTGTCGTTGACGCGGAGGTTGAAGCCCGCGGGAGGCTGGGAAGGAGGGAGCAGGGAATTGTGATAAGTGGCGACGGTGTGGCGGCCGGGGGGGAGGCCGGTGATCACCATTTCCAATACGCCGGCATGTTCGCCGTCCATGGCCGACACGCCGTCGCAGGCCATGGCGGCGGGATGAATGAGACCGGGCTTGTACCATTCCCCGTGGACCCGGCTGCCTTCCCGTCCGGCGGAGCGGATGCGGACGGTGACACGGCCGAAGGTGCGCGAGGGTTCTTCCGGATTGAATTGCCATTCGATGAAACCGGGAGCGGCGGTGTCGGATCGGCCGGTGTTGGCGCCGAGGTCCACTTTCAACGGCTGGGCAGCGGCGGTGAGTACGGCCAGATGGCAGAGGGCGAAACACGCGATGGCGTGTTTGAAGGAAGTTTGCCGGGCGGGCGCGTTCATCAGTCGATCAGTTCAAGCCGAGCAGACCGGGCAGCCAGAGGGAGAGGCCCGGGATGTAGGTGACCAGGAGGAGCGCCGCGACCATGGCCAGAAAGAACGGCAGCGCCGCGGGGGCGACCTTTGCGATGGTGGTGCCGCCGATGCCGCAGCCGACGAACAGGCAGGTTCCGACGGGGGGTGTGCAAAGGCCGATGCAGAGATTGGCGATGAGCATGATGCCGAAATGAACCGGGCTCATGCCGAATTCCGCGACCACCGGCCAGAAGATGGGTGTGAAGATCAGCACGGCGGGTGTCATGTCCATGAAGGTGCCGGCGCCCAGCAACAGGAGATTGATGAGGAGAAGGACGACGAGCGGATTGTCGGACAGACCGAGGATCAAGGAGGAGACCTGCTGCGGCACGTGTTCGAGGGTTAGAATCCATGACATGGCCATGGAAGTCGCGATGAGCAGGAACACGACGGCGGTGGTGATGCCTGCCTGAAGGAGGATGTCCGGCAAATCGCGCCATTTCACCTCGCGGTAAACGATCGCGGAGAGAATCAGCGAATAGAGCACGGCGATGGCGGCCGCTTCCGTCGCGGTGAAAATGCCCTTCAGAATGCCGCCGAGCACGATGACGATCAGCAACAGGCTGAGGAACGCGCGATGGAAGGCCCTCCAGACAGAACCGGCGGGCAGCGCCGCCGCGCCGCCATAGCCATATCGCCGGCTCAATATTCCGGCCGCCCCCATGACCAGCAGGCCGAAGACGATACCGGGAACGATGCCGGCGATGAACAGGGTCGCAATCGAGACCGCGCCGCCGGACACGAGCGCATAGACGATCATGATGTTGCTGGGCGGAATGAGCAGACCGGTGGTGGCGCCCGTGATGGTGATGGCCACGCCGAACTCGCGATTGTAGCCCTGGCGTTGCATTTCGGGGATGATGAAACCGCCGATCGACGACACCGCCGCGGTGGCGGATCCGCTGACCGCTCCGAACAGCATGCAGGAAAGGACATTCACATAGGCCAGTCCGCCGGGAAGCCGGCCTACCAGGGCGGTCGCCAGGTCCATCAACCGGCGCGCGAGTCCGCCGCGGCTCATCAACAGGCCGCTCAGAATGAAGAACGGAATGGCCAGCAGCGAAAAGCTGTTGACGCCTGTGGCCATCCGCTGGGCGATGGTGGCCGCCGCGATCTCGAGCGATCCCATCGCGAGCGCGGCGGCGGCGAGGGTGGAGAGACAGATGGCGACCGCCACCGGGACATTGAGCACCAGCAGCAGCAGAAACAGCAACACCAGGATGATCAGCGGGGAATCCATATCAATGACCCGGGTCCGACCTTTCGCCGGTGCCATGGCGGAGCGTCGCGATCCGTTCGGCCATCGCCTCGAAGGCGAACACGAGGATGAATAGGCCGCTGACCGGGAGGGCGAGATAGACGTGGCCCATCTTGAGGCCCAGCGCGGGGGAGACCTGGCCGGTCAGCAAGGTCAGCGAGACCAGCTTGATGCCGCCCCACAACAGGACGAGGGTGGCGAACACGCCGACCAGCGCATACACCCCCACCTCGATTCCGAGGCGCGCGCGTTCGGGCAGCCGGCCGATAAAGTAATCGACGCCCAGATGACTGCCCCGGATGAACGCGACACTGGAGCCGAGCAACGCCACCCAGATGATGAGCAGCGTCGCGAGTTCATCGGTCCATGAGCTGGGGTTGCGCAAGACGTAACGGGAGAAGACCTGCCAGAGGACGTCGAGCACCAGGCCGCCCAAAAGCAGGATCACCGCGCCTTCGAGAAGTCGGACCAGGCGGTTCTTGATTTGGACGAGCAGCTTCAACATGGGCGGGAGTGAGAAATCCGGCTCGCGACAACCGCGATGAACAAGGGTGGGGTGGGTTGCATTGTCAGGGGTGGTTCAGGATGGCTTCCATCCAGCGGCCCGCCTCGGTGCCGCGGAAGGAATCATGCAAATCCTTCACGGCATTCTGGAACGGGCCTTTGTCGGGGCGCAGTATCTCGACGCCCGCCTGCTCGAGTTCGATCAGGGTTTCCTCCGTCTTCCGGGTCCAGAGTTCGCGTTGGAAATCCACCGAGGCATCGGCCGCCTCCTGCAGCCATTGGCGCTGTTCCGGAGTGAGCCGTTCCCAGGTGGCGGTGCTGATGAGGACGATGTCCGGGACGCGGGTGTGTTCGTCGAGCGTGTAGAATTTGCAGACCTCGTAGTGCCGGGACGTGAGGAGGCTGGGCGGATTGTTCTCGGCGCCGTCCACCACGCCCTGGTCCAGCGCGGTGTAGAGTTCGCCGAACGCGATCGGTGTGGCGGCGCCGCCCATGGCCTCGACCATGCGGATCGAAGTGCGGCTGTTCTGCACCCGGATCTTGAGCCCGCGCAGATCGGCCGGAGTGTGGATGGGTTTGTTGCGCGTATAAAAACTTCGGCTGCCGGCATCGTAGTAACAGAGGCCCTTCAGTTTCTTGTCCATCCCGAGATCGAGCAGGTCCCGGCCGATCCCGCCTTCGAGGACGCTCCAGTAGTGCGCCTCGTCGCGGAAGAGATAGGGGACGCCAAACACGGCCATGCCGGGAATGAACCCTTCGAGGGGCGAGGTCGAGGTCTTGACGAGATCGATGGCGCCGAGTTGCAGCAGCTCGATCATTTCCCGTTCGGAACCGAGCTGGCTGCCCGGGTAAATCGTGAGGGTCATCCTTCCCTGCGACGCCTCGTGGACGGCCACGGCCATGTGTTCCATGGCGGCGTGCACCGGGTGGCTGGGATCCAGCGAATGCGCCAGCCGCAATTCCACTCCCTCGTCACGTCCGGCGCAACCCGCGGCGAGCAGGGCAAGCACGGCCATCGTCCGGCCGAAAACCCGCGCGCGCGGTATTCCCGGTTCGCGGTGCCCGACCCTGAGGGCTTCCTTCCGCGGACCGTCCGCTCGCGCGCGGGATTGTGCTGGTGATTTCAATCGGATTCTCAGGATGTCGGCATGATGCCGGTCAACATCCGGACCGGGGGATCGGACCGTGCCTGTCGCTGGCGGACCGGAATCAGAGGAACAGCGGTTTCAGATGTCGTTCGTAAAGATTCTCCGTGACGTTCCTTGCCACGGTCGCCTCGTGCTTCTCCAACGCGTCCAGATAGCGTTTCCCCATCTTCGCCGCGATCTTGAATCCCACGTGCAACAATTGCCGCAGGTGCGGATTGAACGCCGGATTCGACGGATCGTGGCGCAGTGCGGCGACGAATTGCGAGGAGTCCCACCCGTTAACCGTGTCCCGGGACGGAAGCCGGTCAGGGTCGATGTCGATGACCGCGGCGTAAGGGGCGCGCAATTCCTCCAGGTGATCCAGTGCCTCAAGGTAAATGTCCTTCGCCACGTCGAGTCCGTCCCCGCCGGCTTCGGCGAGGCCGATGACCTCCTCCAGCCACGTGGTGCCGGCCGTCTTGAGATGGAGCCCGGCATTGAAACGCTCCAGCGCGCGGCGGATGGGCGGGTAAATGGAGAACTTGTCGCTGCCCGAATGGACGCTGAGTTTGAGGCTGGACGGCAGGCCGTATTGTCTGACCGCGAAGTCAATCACGGCGAGGTCCTGATTGAACTCCTTCTCGAATTGGGCCCGGTCGCCGACGTAATCCACCCCCTTGTTGAATCGGCCCGTGAATTTGGGCGCGATGGTCTGCGCCGGCACCCCTTCGTCCGCGAGGGCCACCAGGATGATCAGCAATTCGGGGGGTGTCTGCGGGCTGTCGGTCTCGTCCATGGAAACCTCGGTGATGAAGGCGCGTTCGCCGCGGGCGCCGGCGATGTGACGATGAATCGCGGCGGCCTCCCGGACAGCCTTGAGGAACTTGCCGGCGACGCGCGCGACCTCGGCGCGGGTGATCTCGAACGGTTGATCGATGTTCGGAATGACAATCCTTCCGATCAGTTCGGGATGCCGGTCGGCAAAGGCGTTGACCGCCTTTGAGTCCGCCGGCCGGCCAATCGAGTCGGCCACGTCAATCGTGTAGAAATCGCAGTGCGGGATATAGCGGTCCACCGTCTCGAGGCGGATGTGGTCGGCATCGAGGTGGTGCGGCGCCTGCCAGCCCAGTTCCTTGACCGCGGCATCGGCGGCGGCGCGGGTGCCGGCGGGATCGGAGCCGATGAGGGTGTGTTCGCGGTTGGACTTGTTCCAGACGGGAACGATGGCGACACCCTGTTGGGCGGCGAGGATGCAGGCGCGCAGTTGGGCGCGCGCCTGATGGGCGAACCGGTCGCCCATGCCGAAGGAGAATTTATCGAGATGGAGTTGTGTGTTCATTCGCCGCTGCGGGAAAGCGGGACCAGCCTAACGAACTGGCGCGGAGTGGGAATCCATAAATCCTGCAGAATGAAATGAAAATTGTGCGCCGGATCGGCGGTGCGCCATGGATTCCCACATCAGCGTAAGATGAGCGGGAGAATTCAGGGCGGTGGGCCGGCCTCCAGCAACTCAAGCGCCCTGGCGGCTCCTTCATTGCCGGGGTTGAGTTCGAGGGAACGTCTGTAGTTCCGCTTTGCCTGTTCCTCCATGCCTTGTTTCAGATACGCCTCGGCCAGGCTGTCGTAGGCGTTCCAGGCGCGGGGGAACATCTCGACGTTCAGTCGAAAGATCCCCACGGCATCCTCCGTGCGCCCGGCTTCGAGCAGCCGATATCCAAGCATGTTGAGTTGACCCTCTCCAAAGTCGTATTGATCCGGTTCGTTCGCGCGAAGTTCGCGATACTTCGAGATCGCCGCGGCAAGACCTTCGGACCGGATGATTTCAAACAGGACTCGGCCAATCGAGTCGCGCCCCGCCAGGTCCTTGACGCGGTCGAGCAGTTCATCGAGAACCTGCCGGTCGAACCACCGCCCGCCCGCCATCACACCCCGGATCTTCCGGGCATTTCCGATGTCCTCGAACGGGTTGGCATCCAGAAGGACGAGATCCGCAACGAGGCCTTCGGCGATTGAGCCCATCGATTCAGTCCGGCCCATGAAGCGGGCGGGATTGATCGTGGCCGTGCGCAAAGCCTCCGCGGGCGTCAATCCGGCTTGTACGAGCAGGCCGAGTTCGTCGTGGAGGCTGAAGCCGGGAAAGCAGTAGGGGTTGCCGGTGTCGGTTCCCGCAAGCAGGGGAACGCCCGCCTGATGCATCGATCGGACGAGATTCAGATCCTGTTCGACGCGCTGGCGCCGTTCGGCGAACTGCTCGTCGGTGACATCGCGAAAGCGGAAATCATTCTTCGGATCCCAGCTTTGCCGCATGCCGGTGGAGATGTATTCGAGCCTGGGGTCCCTGATCAATTCCGGATCGTTCAAGTGGCCGATGTTGCGGCCAACGATGAGCGTCGGGCATTGCCAGGTGCCATTCTCCTTGAACAACGCGAAGAGTTTCGCCGCCACCATTGAATCCTGGGTCTCTTCGAGACGGGACTCGATCCGCTCCGCCGCCTTGACCCACGGTTTGTTGTCGCCGGCTTCCCGGGCCGCCTGAAAGGCTTCCTGCCACGCGGTCAGCAGTTCCTCCCGTTGGTTGGAGCACGCCAATCTGACTCCGGTGAGATGTTCAATGCTCTTCTGCCCTGCCTCCGCGGCTTCCTGTGCCAGGACGAGGTCCGGAACGTGTCCGACAAAGGGAAGCCCCAATTTGCCCGATTCATCCGCGATGGCGAAATACGCCTCCCGGGGCAGGTGCGAATAGACCTTGATGAAATCCGCCCCGGTTTCGCGGCTCCGGCGCACCGCTTCGCGCGCCTGTTCCTCATTCCCGACCACGATTGAGATTGGCCAGACGGGCTTCGGTCCGTCCAGCACGCCGCTCGCGATCAACAACCGCGGCCCGATGAGTTCACCGGAGGAAATGGAGCGCCGCCATTCATGGTGAAGGGGGAATCCCACCATCATGCGAATTCCCGTCACGCCATTCGCGATGAATAGCGGAAGGGAGTCCTGCTCATACCAGTGGGTGTGCATGTCCCACAGACCCGGGATCAAATACCGTCCACACCCGTCCACTTCCAGTCCTTCGGCCGGGGAGGGCGCCTGATCGTCGGGTCCCGTTTGGAGGATGTGTCCCTCGCGAACCACGACCGCTTGTCCCGGCTCGATCCGTCCATTCACGACATCGACGACGGCGACATTTCGAAAGACCACCGTGGACAGTTCCGGAGGCCGATCGGCCTGCCCATGGGTGAGCGACAGGGAGTGCAGCCAGAACAGAAATGGAACGAGACGTTTCATCGCGGGACCACGGTTTCAGGATCCGCTGACTTGAAGGGCGGTAACCGGGATTAGACATCAAGCAGGGGAGGCGTCAAGTGAAACGGGAGCAGGGAAATCCTCCAACTTTCGAACGAGGGGAATGCAGATTTTTCACGCTACCATGCAGAAACCAGAATGGAACCGCGCGGCGGGTCCTGATAGTCTCCGCGGCAACCCGGAAGAAAGCATCAACCCAGGAGTCCCTATGTCCATTTCATTTCCAGAGAGCAGTGGCCGCCGACGTTCCCGTTCCCGATGGCTGCGACGCGGCGTGGCGGCCGCACTCATGTTCGCCGTGCTCCAGACTTCGGTCGAGGCGGCGAAGGTCGCCTATATTCAGCGGAATCTCCAGCGCGACACGGTGAAGGTGATCAACATCCTGCAGGCGCAGGGTCACGAAGTCACCGTCATCTCCGACGTCGTCGCGGCGGATATCCTCACCGCGCAGGAGTTCGCCAATCAGGGCTATGAACTCCTGATCGTGGACGAAGTCATCAACTCGGGAAGCGTAGGGAACAAATTCCGGAACTCGCCCATTCCCGTGATCAATTGGGAGGGCTACCTTTACAGCGGGAACCGGAGCGCGTTCAACGCGGACACCGGATTGGCCGGCACCAATTATCCCGACGCGGCGGCGGCGACCGCGGACAACGGCGGCGAGGGAGGCGATTTCGGTCAAGTCCTTGATGAAACAGCCATCAACATCATCGATCCTGCGCATCCGCTGGCGGCGGGATTGCCGGCCGGATTGGTGGATGTCTTCGATCCGAACTCGCCTCCGGTCGGCACGGAGGGAACGGGCGTGATCACGTTCGCCGGCGCGCGGACGTTCATCGAGGGGGTCGAAGTGGCGGCGACCGTGCCCGGATTCGCGAATGGCTACTCGGTGTTTGGCGTGGATGCCGGGGTGCAGAACGCGGATGGCACGACGACGCAGGCGCGCTGGGTGCATCTGCCGTGGAACGACAGTGTCGAGGGGCGGGTGATGATCGAGCCCAGTTTCTTTCTGTTCGAGGCGGGGGTGGCCTGGGCGCTCGGGCTGCCGCAGCCGGTGAAGATTTACGATCTGCTCCCCGAGGGCGGCGGGTTTCTCTCCACGGACACCGCGATCAGCTTCTCCGTGGACAAGGTGACGGCGTCGGGCAGCGCGGTGGGCCAGGGGGACATTCATCTGACATTGAACGGCGTGGACGTCATCGCGGGCGCCACCATCTCGGACGCCGGCGCCCAATGGGACGTCAATTACACCGAACCCCTGGAGGCAAACCGGATTTACACGATCATCGCCTCGGCCACGTCGGCGGACGGCGGCTTTGGCGCGCGGTTGATCCATCTGGACACCTTCGATCCGAACAGCTACTCGATCGAGGCGGAGGATTTCAATTTCGACAGCGGAATGTTCTTCGATTCCATCGTGCTTTGCTATCCCGCCGTGGTGGGGGAAGTGGAGGACAACTGTTACTTCGACCGCGTGGGGGTCCAGGGCATCGATAAAAACGAGATCAACATGGTGACCGCCGGCATCCCGACCACCAACGAGGTTTACCGGTATGGTTCGGGCTTTGACCGCGAGGAGTTCACGGACACGTTCATTACGGGGGATTCGCTGGTGCGGCAGAAGTATGTGGACGCGGGGCTGCCGGATTACGAAGTGCGATCGATTGTCGCGGGGGAATGGCTGAATTACACGCGCACCGTTCCGGCCGGCAATTATCACCTCTACGCGCGCATCGCCGGCGGCGGCCCGATCACCATCCAGATGGACCTTGTGGACGATGGAACCGTGGAGCAGCAGGTCCTCACCAAGGCCGGACGTTTCGTCAGCGCCGGAACCGGCGGAAGCTTCGAACTGGTTCCGTTGACCGACGACTCGGGGCAGACGCCGATCGTGGTGGCCTTCGATGGATCCCCGCAAACGATCCGAATGACGGCAATGTCCGACGGATACGCCGCGAACTTTTACATGTTTGCGGAAACGACCGGCGAGGTGAACCAGCCTCCGACGGTGGCGATCACCGGGCCGGAGGACGGCCTGGCAATCGCGCAGGGAACCCAGGTGCAGATCGCGGCGACCGCCACCGACGACGGGAGCATTGTGAGCGTGGACTTTTACGCGGGCACGGAGGAGCCGCTGGCGTTGATCGGCTCGGACGCCGACGCGCCCTACACGGCGACCTACACACCGGAAGCGCTGGGGGCGCACACGATCCGGGTGGTGGCGACCGATGATGGCGGGTTGACGGGGCAGGACACGATCACCTTGAACGTCATCGATCCCGCGGTGGTGACGGTTTCGACGGCTGTGGGAACGGGTGCCGATCTGGAGATCCGGGAACACACCGACAGCGCGAGCAATGGCGACTCCCTGAACACGCGAACCAGTGGGAACGGGGATCGAAACGAGATCGTCGCGCTGCGGTTTGATTTGAGCGGATACACGCTGGCGGAGTTGAGCGAGGTGACGTTGAACATCATCAACTTCCGCGACAATTCCGCCCGGCAGGTTGCCCTCTACGGGGTGGCGCAGGGCGCCTCCGGCGGGAGGGGAACTCTGACGACCGAAAGCTGGGATGAGACTTCGGTGACCACCTTCGGGGACATGCCCGGCCTTCTGGTGACGGACGGTGATTTCCTGACGCAGAGTCTGGACGTGGACAACCTGACACCGTTGGGGCAAATCACGTTTGCCAACAACGCGAAGGGAACGGCGGAGACCTTTGCCGATCCGGCGTTGACCGACTTCCTGCGAAATTACAGCGGGAGCAGCCAGGTGACGTTCATCCTCGCGGCCGCCCCGGGGTACACCAGCACGGGGCAGGCGCGCTTTGCCTCAAAGGAAGCGACAGCACTGGATGGCGACGCACCCACGGGCGAGCCCGGTGATTTCGCGCCCTATCTGGCCTTCAAGGTGGGCGAACCGACGCCACCCAGCGTGACCATCACCAGCCCGGCGGACGGGTCGAGCGTGGACGCCGGCACCGCCATCACGATCAACGCGGATGCCGCGGACGATGGCAGCATCACCGGGGTGCAATTCTTCGCCGGCACCGCCGAACCACTCGATCTCATTGGGGAATCCACGTCCGAGCCCTACACCGCCCAGTACACTCCAACCACTCCGGGCGCGCATACGATACGTGTCGTCGCCACCGACAATGACGGGTTGACTGGGGAAGCTTCGATCCTGGTCCACGTCGTCGATCCATCCGTCACGCAAGTGAGCACCGCCGCGGGGAACGGCGCGGACCTCGAGATCCGCGAACCCAGCAACGACGTGAGCAACGGCGACTCGATGAACACGCGAACCAGCGGGAACGGCGATCGAAACGAGGTGGTGGCGTTGCGCTTCGATCTCGAGGGCTTTACCCTGGCCGAGCTGCAGGAGGTCTCGTTGAACATTGTCAATTACCGGGACAACAGCGCTCGCGAAGTGGCGCTTTACGGGGTGGCCCAGGGGACGGCGGGCGGCACCGGACTCTTCACCACGGAGGATTGGACCGAGAGTGGCGTGGTGGTATTCGGAGACATGCCCGGCCTGCTGGTGACGGACGGAGATTTCCTGACGCAGAGCCTGAACATGGACGCGCTGACGCCGCTGGGGCAGATCACGTTCTCCAGCCTGACCAAAGGCACCGCGGAGACGTTCAATGATCCGGCGTTGACCTCGTTTCTGCAGGGGTACACCGGGAGCAGCCTGGTGACGTTCATTCTCGCGGCCGCCCCGGATTACACCAGCAGCGGTCAGGCGCGCTTCGCCTCGCGGGAGGCAACCGCATTGGACGGCGGCACTCCATTGGGGGAAGCGGGTGATTTCGCGCCTTACCTGAGCTTCCGCACCGGCGCCGCTCCGGAGCCCATGCTCGATTTCAATCTCATCTCCGGCTCCGAACTGGAGTTCACCTGGACAGGCGGATTCAAGCTCCAGTCCCAGACCAACGCGGCGGGAATCAATCCCGACAATTCCGCGTGGACGGATTATCCGGACGGTGGTGCCAGTCCGGTCACCATTGTTATCGACGGCAACAATCCCGGCGTGTATTTCCGTTTGATCTCCACGCCGTGAGCATTGCCGCCACGGGGCGGTCTTCGGCATGAGGCCTTGAATGGGAGCGCGGACAGCTTGTCCGCGCGACTTCGCCGCATACCGGGATGGGAAGTCAGAGCCGACTTACGTCGGCTGCTA
>DATKEE010000207.1:0-2750 GCA_035544555.1 Candidatus Methylomirabilota bacterium | reverse complement strand
GATGGCGTGCACGTAACTGCCGTCGGCGTTGTCGATCCTCTGGCAGATGCCGTGCGCCTCGTCCAGGTGATCGTGCCACAGCAGGATCGCGCTCTCCAACAACGCCACGGTCTCATCGGAAAGCGATGGACCGCCTGCGCGCTCCCCGACCGCTCCGTGAATGGATTCCACCGTTTTGACTCCCGGCCGGGGACCAGGTCCCAGCCCGGCTGGTGAGGGAGTGCTGAGGAGTTCCCGGAATGCCGCGGCGCCCGGGGGTTGTTCGGAATTCGCCATGCCCCGCAAGATAATGGCGGGCGCGGAAGGCTTTCAATCGGAAACCCGAACCGTTTGGTCCCATCCGATGATTCAGGAATCCGGAATTTGGATTGCTCGCCCATCCCCGCTCCGCGATGGTCGGCGGCAATCGCATGGCCCCGAATCTTGCCGAAGCCCTCAAGTCGCTCCCGCATGGCCCGGAATTTCGGTTTGTGGATCGTCTGCTTGCGCTCGAACCCGGAGAGCACGGCCGCGCCGAATACACGCTGCGCGGCGACGAACCGTTTCTCGCGGGACATTTCCCGAACGATCCCCTGCTGCCGGGCGTGCTGCTGATAGAATCCGCGGCCCAACTTTCCGGCATCATCGCCCAGAGCGATCCTCGGACACCGCCGCTGAAAGCCCTTCGGCTGACCGCGCTCCGACAGGTGAAAATCCTCGGGGCCGCCCGGCCCGGCGAACGCATCGAACTCGAGTCACGGGTCACAGGACGAATGGGCCATCTCGTTCAGGCAACCGCCTCGGCGTGGCTGGAGGGCCGTCAAATCCTGCAGGCGGAGATCACCCTGAGCGGCGCGGCGGAATCGGAGTAAGCGCGCGTTTTCAAATCCCCGGTTGGGTGTCCCGCCTTCAGGCGGCAGATGGCGCAAACCGTCTGAAGGCGGCACACAAAACGCGAATGAACACAGGCCTTTGCCAACCGTTTACGATGCGCCCCGCCCTGCCCGGTCCAGTTCCTCCCAGCGCGCGTAGAGACGCGCCACGCCGGCGCGCGCCTCCTCCAATTCCGCCACAACGACCGGCGCCTCCTTCGCGCGTGTCACGTAAAAATCCGGATCGTTCAGCGTCTTTTGAAGTTCCTGCACCCTCTTTTCCATCTCCACGATCCGGCCCTCCATTCCTTCCATCTCGCGCTGTTCCTTGAAAGTCAGCTTTCGGGGTCGGGCCGCGTTGCGTGGCCTGTCCTGCCCGCCGGCGGTCAATGGCGCAGGTGTCGTCGCCGCCCGCTTTCGCTCATCCCGTTCCCGCTTCTTCTCGAGGTAATACGAGAATCCCCCCGTCTGAACAACGACTCCGTCCTCCTCGAATGCGACAATCTGATCGCACACGCGATCCAGAAAATAGCGGTCGTGACTGACCACCAGCACACTGCCGCCAAAATCGACCAGGGCCTCCTCCAGCATCCTCAGGCTGGGCAGGTCGAGGTCGTTGGTGGGCTCATCCAGCACAATCACGTTGCCGCCCCGCTTGAGCACCTTGGCCAGCATCAACCGCGCGCGTTCCCCGCCGGACAACCGGTCCACCCGCTCGCGCACCCGATCATCGGCAAACAGAAATCGCCGCAGATAACCCCGCGCGCTCAGCCGCTGCTCCCCGAAGGCGACCGTCTCGCTCCCATCGGATATCTCCTCCAGCACCGTCCGCGACCCGTCCAGTTGCATGCGGGTTTGATCGATGTAATTGAAGCCGACCTTTTTTCCGATGGTGACTTCGCCTTCGTCCACCGGCCGTTCCCCCATGCAAACCCGCAGCAAGGTGGTCTTGCCCGCGCCATTGTGTCCCGTCACGCCCGCGCATTGACCCGGCTTCAGCGAAAAGTTCAACCCGCGAAACAACCAGCGTTCAACCCCGTCCTCCAGCACCTTGGCGCCGGCCTCGACCAGTTCGATTCCGATGTTCCCGATTGGCGGTGCTGGCGGAATCAACAGATCCATCTCGCGCTCCTCGGGCGGCGCCTCCAGCCCGGCGGTGTCATAGAAGGTGTCGATCCGATGTCTCGCCTTGGACCGTTGCGCGCGCACGCCGGCGCGAACCCATTCGAGTTCCACGCGCAGAAACCGCTGACGCCGCCGCTCCGACTGTTCGGCAATCTGCTGACGGATGGCTTTCGACTCCAGGTAGGCGGTGTAATTGCCGGGATGCGAGAAGCAGCGGCCATCGGCAAGCTCGATGATGCGGGTGGCGATGACGTCGAGGAAGTAACGGTCGTGCGTGACAAAAATCACCGCTCCCGGAAACGAGCGCAGGAACTCCTCCAGCCAGCGGATCGTTTCCGAGTCCAGATGGTTCGTGGGCTCGTCGAGCAGCAGGAGATCGGGCTGCCCGATCAGGGCGCGGCACAGGGCGACGCGGCGTTTCTCGCCTCCGGAAAGCGGCGCGACCCTGGAATCGAGATCCGGCACCCCCAGCGCCGTCGCCTCCGCCTTGATGCGCGCCTCCAGATTCCAGCCGTCGGCGGCGTCGATCTGATGCTGCAAATCTGCCAGCGCGACCTCGCTGCCTTCGCCCTGCTCGTAACGCCTCACCCATTCCACGAGATCCGCCGCGCCTTCCTCGATGTTCTCACGAACCGTCCGCGTCCCATCCAGTTCGAATTCCTGGGGAAGATTGCCGATCCGCAGCCCGCGCCTCCGCGAAACCTGCCCGCCATCCGCGCTCTGTTCACCCGACAGAATCTTCAACAGACTCGTCTTGCCGCTGCCGTTCCGACC
>DATKEE010000206.1:0-3797 GCA_035544555.1 Candidatus Methylomirabilota bacterium | reverse complement strand
GTTTCATTGAAAGGTCAGCGCCACCTGCCGATAGGGATCGACCGACTGCAAGTACTCCTGCTGCAGGCTGGACTGGACATCCGCCTTTGCAGTCTGTCCGTGCCAGTAGCCCAGACTCAATCCCAGGGCCAGCAGAACCGTCGCGTAGGCGAGCGCGGGGGCGGGGCGAAGGAGCCATTGTTCGATCTGTGCCACCAGAAGCTGCCAGGTCGTGGGTTGCTTCCGTTCAGCCCGGGCAATTGCCTCCCAGACCCCGGCCTGGAAATTCCCCGGCAGCGGGGCCTCGACCCGCCAGGTCCGAAGCACGCTGCCGAGCCGTTCATCAGGATCATTGTGTGCGTTCATAAAAGGTCAATGGATTGTGTTTGCACATGGTACCCGGATCCGGCGGATCAACAAGGCCTGCTCCTGCCGCCCCGGTTCCAAATCCGACAAGTCCCACGGGTATTACGTCCGGGGAGGCCAATTCCCTCGGAGGTAATCGGTTTTCGATTGCGCGAGGGTTTGGTCCGCGCCCGGCGTATTAAGGGTGGTGGGTGACACGGAACTCACCGATGAAACACTGATGAACCAACCGAAATACGGAAAAGGCAGACAAATGAAAACGAAAATGACCCTCACCACTTCCTGCGCGAGACGGCTCGCTGTCCCGGTCGCAACCCTGATGCTTGGGCTGGCGATCGCGTTCTCCGCGAGCGCGCAAGGGGCAGGCTCCGCCAAAGGCGGCGCCACGAAACTGATGCGCGGCTCCTCGGTCACGTCAGCGGAATCCGTTGAGACGGCGATGTCCTGTCCCACCTGCAAGAACGAGCGCTTTGAGCGGAAGGTGGTTTCCAGCAAGGGCGCCGGACACAAGATCGTTCAGGGCACGCGGCATCTGTGCAAGGATTGCGTGACCACAAAGAACACGGTCGGTCATGGAAAGGCAAAGCGGATGGTTACAACGCACGAGTGCTGCGCTTGAGAATCCGTCGAGCGGGAGTCGGGGCGCGGACCCTCCGCGCCCCGGCAGCTCCGGAAAGTGCCAGGGGGCCTGAACGGGGGATTGGACAGGGTGACGTCGGGGTGGATAGTGTCGGGGCGAGTGGAAGGAAAGGTATGAGCAAATAGGCGAACGTGAAGGGAACGGCGAGGGAAGGATGAAGCGGGATCCGATTTGTGGAATGGAGGTCGAGGAATCGACTGAATGGAAACTGGAGCGGGACGGCAAGACGTTCCACTTCTGCTCGCAGCATTGTCTGGATCGGTTCAGGGAGCAGCCGGCGTCGGAGGAAGGATCGGAGCGGGAACAGGGGAAGGATGCCGGGGACAGCCACGCGTGTTGCCACGATGAGAAGCGGGGAGGAGGGCAGGAGGGGGAGGGAAGGAAGAAGCCGGCCCGGGCGTATTACTGCCCCATGTGCGCGGGGGTGGAATCGGACGAGCCGGGGGATTGTCCGAAGTGCGGGATGAAGCTGGAGCGCAATCCGGCCGCGCGGAGGAAGTCGAAGGGGAGGACCCTTTACACGTGCCCGATGCATCCCGAGGTGGAGCAGGATCATCCGGGGGATTGCCCGAAGTGCGGGATGAGACTGGAACCGAAGGGCGCAAGGGGTGGTGAGGGTGAGGAAGACGAGGAGGCACGGGACGTGACCCGGCGGTTTTGGATCGCTCTGGCGCTTTCCATTCCGGTGCTGGTTCTCGCGATGGGCGGGATGATTCCCGGGATGCCGGGGGGCGAATGGTTGATGGGGACGACGTCGCGCTGGTTGCAATTCATTCTCTCCACGCCGGTGGTGTTGTGGGCGGGCTGGCCGTTTTTTCAGCGCGGCTGGCGTTCGGTGGCGACGTGGAATCTGAACATGTTCACGTTGATCGCGATGGGGACGGGCACCGCGTATTTCTACAGCGTGGTCGCGATGCTCGCCCCAGGAGTGTTTCCGTCGTCGCTGCTCGAGCATGGGCACACCCCGCTCTATTTCGAGGCGGCGTCGATGATCACCGCGCTGGTGTTGCTCGGCCAGATGCTCGAAGCGCGCGCCCGGAGCCGGACGGGGGATGCGATCGAGGCGTTGCTGGACCTTTCGCCCAAGACCGCCCGGCGGGTGGCGGACGGTGTGGAACAGGAGATTCCGCTGGAGGAAGTGGTCGAGGGGGACAGCCTGCGGTTGCGGCCGGGGGAAAGTGTCCCGGTGGATGGGCGGGTGATTGAGGGCAAGAGCAACGTCGATGAGTCGATGATCACGGGGGAACCGGAACCGGTGAGGAAGGAGAAGGGAAGCCAGGTGACAGGCGGGACGATCAACAAGACCGGCAGCTTTCTCATGCGGGCGGAGAAGGTGGGCGACGAAACCGTGCTGGCGCGGATCGTGGACATGGTCGCGGAGGCGCAACGGAGCCGGGCGCCCATCCAGGGGCTCGCGGACAAGGTGGCGTCGTGGTTTGTGCCGGCGGTGGTCGTCGTCGCGATCGTCACGTTTGCGGTGTGGTGGTTCGCGGGACCGGAACCGGCGCTGGCGTATGCCCTGGCGAACGCGGTGGCCGTGCTGATCATCGCGTGTCCCTGCGCGCTGGGACTGGCGACGCCGATGTCGGTCATGGTGGGGGTGGGCCGCGGCGCCCAGGCGGGGGTGCTGGTGAAGAGCGCGGAAGCCATCGAGATGTTGGAGAAGGTGGATACGCTGGTGGTGGACAAGACGGGGACGTTGACCGAGGGACGGCCGCAGGTGACGGATTGTGTTCCGGCGGGCGGCCTTGACGAACGGGAACTGTTGCGGCTGGCGGCGTCGGTCGAACAACACAGCGAACACCCGATCGCCTCGGCGATTGTCGAATCGGCGAAGGCGAAGGACATCCGGGTTGGGAAGTGTGAGGAATTCGATTCCACGACCGGCGCCGGGGTGACCGGGAAGGTGGACGGGCAGAGGATTGGGATCGGCCAGGCGGCGTTTCTCAAGGAACAGGGCGTGTCCGGCCTCGATGATTTCGGCGACAAGGCGGGGCCGTTGCAGGAGGAAGGGAAGACCGTGGTGTATGTCGCCCGGGACGGCCGGTTGGCGGGAATGATTGCGATCACCGATCCGATCAAGGAATCGACACCGGAAGCCATTCAGGCGGTGCACGAATTGGGGCTGAAAGTGATCATGTTGACGGGTGACAACGCGACGACGGCGCGGAAGGTGGCGAAGGAACTGGGCATTGATGAGGTTGAGGCCGGATTGAAACCTGAGGACAAGAGCGAACGGATCCGGAAGCTCCGGGAACGCGGCGCGCGGGTGGCGATGGCGGGGGATGGGATCAATGACGCGCCGGCGCTGGCGGCGGCGGACGTGGGGATTGCGATGGGCAGTGGAACCGACGTCGCCATCGAGAGCGCGGGTCTGACGCTGATGAAGGGGGATCTGCGGGGGATTGTCCGGGCGATTCGGTTGAGCCGGGCGATGATGGGAAACATTCGGCAGAATCTCTTTTTCGCGTTCATCTACAACTCGCTGGGGGTGCCCGTCGCGGCCGGCGTGCTCTATCCGTTCCTCGGGGTTTTGTTGAGCCCGATCATTGCCGGGGCGGCGATGAGTTTCAGTTCGGTTTCGGTGATCGGCAACGCGCTGCGATTGCGTCGGGTGAAGCTGGACATCATCTGAACCGGACGCGTCGTCGGGGTGAATCAGTGGGGAGGATCAGAAGACCGAGGGCGCGCCTTCGGCGAGGATGCGGAGCTGGTTGGTGATCCCTTTTTCGTCGGCGAGTTCGCGCAGCCAGCGTTCCGGTTCGTCGAGGGATTCGAAGGACAGCTTGAAGGATCCGAAGTGCATCGGGAC
>DATKEE010000205.1:0-11865 GCA_035544555.1 Candidatus Methylomirabilota bacterium | reverse complement strand
CGCTCCAGAACTTGATCACCTGATACGCGATCATGATCACGACGCCGAGATAGATGAGAATCGGAACCCACACCGCAAGTGTCTTCATCCGGCGCGATCCCTCCTCCTGATAATAATGGTGCAGCCGGCGCAGGGTGTCATCGATCTGGCCGGTGACCTCGCCCGTCGTGTAGAGGCTGGCGAAGGTCTCGGGAAATTCCGGGGAGGCGCTCACCAATTCGGCCGGAGTCTGACCCGCCTCGAGCCGCGGTCTCCATCCGATCACGGCTCGACGCAGGGCGGGCGAACCGCTGGCGGCGGCGGCCAGTTCCCAGGCCTGGACGAGACGGACGCCGGCGTTGACCAGTGCCTCCAGGGCGATGGAGAGACGGCTCAACGCGATGTTCCGGCGCGCCCGGCCCAGGACCGGCACGCGATGCAGCACCGTTTCAACGAGGCTGCGCCATCGTTCGCCCCAGCGTCCCTGGCCCGAGATCAGCAGCACGATCACCCCGCCATAGATCGGACCGAGCACGAGAAGCTTCTGGGTCAGAAACGGCAGAATCTCTGCCCGGAGGACCAGCCCTTGAAGCATGCCGAGTGGAAAAATCAACAGGAAGAAATGAACGAGCAACACCGGATAGGCCAGCCCGGCCATGACCTGCCGCGCAAGTTGGGCCCGCTCGCGGTAGTACTCGGACAGCAGACGGAAACACGCGTCGAGGCGGCCGCTTTGTTCGCCGGCCTGAAGCAACGCCAGATCGAACGCGGGCACATCGCGGCCGCTCTCCTGAAGGGCGCCGGCGAACGTGTTCCCGCGCTCGATCCGGTCGATGATGAGGGCCAGCGACCGGCGGAAACCGCCGCCGCCGGTGTGTTTTGACAGTTGATCGAGGGCACGGGGCAGGCCGATGCCGGCGCCCGTCATGGAGGCGAGTTGGTGGTAGAATTCGGACTGACGCTGGAGGAAGACGGGCGTGACGAAGATCGCCATAAGAGCCTGTTTTTAAAATGGAAGGACCCCTTCCATTTTGAAAACAGGCTCCAAGATCACACCCCGGGGGACGCGGGAATCACGCGACCAATACCTTGTCGAGGCTGGCCTTGAAATCGCGCTTGCTCTTGAGACCGACGATCTGTTCCTCGACCTGCCCGTCCTTGAAGAGCAGGAGCGTGGGAATGGCGCGGACACCATACTCGGTGGCCAGCGACTGGTGCTCGTCGATGTTGACCTTGCCGATCTTGATCCTCCCTTCGTACTCGCTGGCCAGTTCGTCGAGAATGGGGGAAAGCATCTTGCATGGACCGCACCACTCCGCCCAGAAATCAACCAGTACGGGGGTTGATGAGTCGATCACTTCAGCGGAGAAATTGGTCTGAGTAAGGGCAATGATGTTCGCGTCGGGCATGGCGGATCGAAGAAAAACTCGGGGTGAAGGGCAAGGTCAATCGGGCACTACTGGAATCGAAGCAGGAAAAGGGCGCTGGCCAATGCGAGCAGGCTGGCGACCGCCGCGCCGATGGCCAGACCCCGGTCAGCGGCGCTGACGGCTGGTTGCACGGGTGTCATGGGACGGCGTGGAGCGGCCGAACCCACACCGGAAGCGGGGGCTGCCGTCTGCCGTTGCAGTGTGGCGCCACCCGGCCGGGCAGGGGGGGGCGCTACCTTGGAGCCGGGCGTCGCAGGAGCCGGGGCTGGTTTGGCAGCCCCGCTTGCCGCCTGTGCCGGAGCGCCGCCCGCGGGCAGCGTCGGCAGCTTGATCGTCGGGGAGGCCGAAGGTTTCGGCGGCAGCGTGATGCGCACTGTCTCCTTCTTCGGTTGCACCTTGGCCGCTTCAGCCGGTTTCGGCGGAACGGAACCACTCGACGGATTGGAAGTATCTTCAGCCATAAACGAAATGTGAAAATGTGAGTTCGGTTGCAAGCTAGGCACCGATGCCGCGGGTGTCAAACTGTTATTCCGCGGCTGTTATTCCGCGGCCGATGATTTCGCGCGCTCCGGCGGACGAAGCGTGCGTGGGAGAATGGACAGGCGTTGCCGCCGGTCCTCACGGTCGTACACGCGCGGGGTTCAAGTCTGTTTGTGGGTTATCCGTCCAGAAAACCGAGGAGGGGGGATTCCTCACCCGCGGAACCGCGAAATGTCGAACACTGCCCTGACACCGACAAACTGTCATTCTGACACCGGCACCTGCGAACTTTCCATCGGACGGCGGAGTTCTATCAGACGACCCCGGGGAGTCAATAGTGGAGTCCGAAATCCCGGTCAGCCGGCGGACGGGACAGCCGGCAGTTCACTCAGAGCCTCCTGGACGACCGCTTCGATGCGCGTGAGTTGAAATGGCTTGCTCAGGTGACGGCGGCCGTCCTGTTCAAGAAAGGCGCGCGTCTTCTCATGCACCACGTCTCCCGTGAGGAAGATCATGCGGCGGGCCAGGTCCGGCTTTCGTTCCGACACAGCGTGATGAAACTCTTCGCCGTTCATCACCGGCATGCGGAAATCCGATATGATCAGATCGAACTCATTCGTGTGAATGAGTTCGAGAGCCTCCGGCGGAGCAAAACACAATGTGGGCCGGTGACCCAGGATGGACAGCATCTCGCCCAACAACTCCGCAATTGCCTGCTCATCGTCCAGCACCAGAATGCGCGCCGGTTTCACCTCCGGCTCCGGCGCCCTGGCCGGTTCCGGCACGGGCGCCGGCACCGGTTCAGGAGCCGGAACACAGCCGCACACCGGAAACTCCAGAACAAAACCCGCGCCCCCCAGAGCCGATCTCTCATGAAACACCCGCCCCTGATGATCCGACATGATGCTGTGGGCAATGGAGAGCCCCAGTCCGGTGCCCGTGCCCACTTCCTTCGTCGTAAAGAACGGCTCGAATATCCGCGCTTCCACCTCGCCGGGAATGCCCGGACCGTTGTCCTCGATCCGGAGCCGGTTGAGGTCGCCCTCCCGTTCGCTGGCGATGCGCAGCACCTTCGGATTGGATTGTTCCGCCATGGCCTGAAGCGCGTTGTTCACCACGTTCACGATCACCTGCTGGACCTGGTCGGCATCGGCGAGGATTTCCGGCAGACTGGCGTCCAGTTCGAGCTGCAGGTCCACGCCGCCAACCATGAAATCGAATCGTCTCAGGTCCAGGATCCGGCGGATCAATTGATTCAAATCCAACCGCACCCGGTCCCCCGGCTGTTCCCGCGCGAAGGACAGGAAGTTGCGAACCAGCCGCGCGGCCCGCTGGCTTTCGCGGGCCACCTTTTCAAGATCGGCGCGCGTCGCCCCGCTCAGTTGATGCCGCGCGAGAATCAGCTCGATGTAGCCCTTGATCACGGCCAGGGGATTGTTGATCTCATGCGCGACCCCGGAGATCATCTGCCCCAGCGCGGACAATTTCTCCGCCTGCCGCAACTGCTGCTCGAGACGCGCCCGCTCGGTCAGCTCCCGGAAAAAGAACTGGAACGCCGGGCGTCCCTCGAAATCCATCGGCGCCCCGTCCACCTCCGCGGGTGTCTTGCCGCCATCCTTCCCCACCAGATCCAATTGCGTCTGCCGGCAGATCAGATCGATCCACTCGGCGCTGTTCCGCGGCGTGGCCGACGGAGGCGAATGGATCCGGCAATACGCCGGCAGTGACTGCCGTGACGCATCCGCCCGGGAAACACCCAGCAATCGCTCCGCGGTCTGGTTCAACTCGAGGATCTTCAAATCGTCAACCGCCGCGATCACGATGGCTTCGCTCGCCTGATCGAAAAGGCTGCGGTAGCGTTCCTCGGTCGATTCGATGCGTGTTTCGAGTTCCTTCTGGATGTCTTTCTGGTCGCGCAGTTTCTCGAAGGCGAACTGGTTGCTCAACCGCACCTCCTCGAGCACCAGGATGATCATGCTGACCGCGATGAAGAGTTGCAGGACCGCCGTCACGAAAAATCCCGTGCCCGGGTGCCGCGTGGAGAACTGCAGGAATGGAGCGGCAATGAAGAAAAGCCCCCAAAACGCGAATCCGCAAGCCAGCAACCCGGCTCCCATCCGCTGGCGGCGGCGGCCGTATTGATGAAAGCACCAGGCGGTCGTCAAACCCGCCAGTCCGATCATCCCGAAGACCGGAAGCTCGATCTGCCAGCGGGGCAGCGACGTGAAGGCGCTCAGATAACTCCAGACCAGCAGGAACACCATGAACAGTCCCAGGCTGGTCTGCCGGGTGCGGAGGCCGAGAAACCGCAGGCTGCCCCAGAGGAGGAACACCGCCGTCAGCCCCATGCTCCATTGTTGCAACATGAACCCCCACGAAGGGACTTCCGATTCCGGCTGACTCAGACCCAGCGTCAGCCAGAGCGCGTAAAACAACCAGCCGGCCGTCCAGATCGTGAAGTACCGCCGCTTCGTGTAGCGGTTCAAATAGTAAAACAACCCGACCAGCACCCACACGCTCAACAGGGATGCCAGCATCGCCGCCTTCAGCCCCCCCTCGGGAAAATGAAAGTCAAACGCCATGAAATCTAAGGAACTCATCGGGGCGACTCGTCCGAAAACGGGAAACGCTTCATTCCATCCAAATGCGCCAATTCATACTTCCCCGAAACACCGCGTGTGCCCGGGATCCCGCATCGAACGGGGTGCAAATCCAAACGAAGAAAAGAATTGTAGCCACGTTCCGCATACGGGGATAAACCCGTTCGTTAGCAACGGACATGCCATGGGTCGCTCGCCCCTGAGGGACAGGAGCTTGGGCCGGTTTTGTCCTGTTTTGACATCCGTTGTCCCAAAACCGGCCACTCATCCCGAACCCCTCCTCACCGTGTCCCGCCAAACAACCACCTCCACGCGGGATCCCACCGCAGAACACATCGAATCATCGCTCCCGCAAGCGGCGCTCGAAACAACACCCCGTGCAGACAGGCCGCCGACCTCAGCCGCCAACGAAACGCCCGCCGGCAACCGGCACGGTAACGATCCACCGCCGCCCGCCATGAAATCGACTCCCGCGCGTAACAGGTCAGGGGTTCCACCGCGAGGCTCGCGGACTCCAACGCGATGGACATGCCGTTGCCCGTGATCGGCGGGATCATGCTCATGGCGTCGCCCACACTGAACTCGTCCGCCTCAGCCGGCGTCCGCTTCCCAGGCGACAGCCCGGCCACCGCCGTGAATGAAGCGGGATCAAATTCCGCCCCCCGCAACCGTCCGCTCAACGAATCCGGACCCCGCCGGCACAGCCAATCCACCCAGTCACGCCCCACACCGGCCGCACCCGGCCGCGCGCGAAACAATCCGCAAACGTTGACCCGCTCCCCCTCGATCCCGCAGAGACCCACGTAACCCTCACGAAGTAGATGCATCTCCACATCCGCAACAAGCGAAAGTTGCTTCGCGTGCGCCTTCACTCCATACCAGCGCCATCCGCCCGACGTGGGATGCGGACGGCGCCCGCCCGCCCGCACCATTCCCTCCCTCGACACGTCCCCCCGCCAGCGTGTCCGGGTTTTCAATTGTCCGCCGGCGCGGACGAACCGCGAAGCGAGTTCCGCGTCCAGCGCGAACCGCGAGAGGCAGAGCGCCGTCTGCGGCAATTCGCGGCGCACCGCCCCGCCACCGTCCGTGAAGAAGGCCGCGGTCCGGGCAGCCCTCGCGCCCCGCTGAACCAATCCGTCCAGCAGGCCCTCCCGTTCCAACAACTCCAGCCCGCGTCCGCTCAAAAACTCGCCGCAAACCTTGTGACGCGGATACTCGCCCGCCTCCAGAACCGAAACGGGAACCCCCCGTCTGACCAGCAGCAATCCCAAGGTCAGGCCGGCCAGCCCGCCACCGATGATTTGAACGGGCTTCACAGTCGCTTCATCCCGTGGATTTCGTCCGCCTTCCGGAACGCCACAAACGCGTGGCTGAACACTCCCGCGCGGCCTTCGCTCAAGGTCCACCCGGAATCCCCCGGCCACAGCGCGGACAGTTCATTCCCGCAAAAACCGCTCCGGACACTCGCGACGGCGTCATGGCGCGTCACCGCGTTGCAGCCGATCCATCCCAGCAGCTTCGAGGATCGCAATGCGAATCGCGTTCGCGCCGGTTCGCACGCGATGAACTGATCCGTGTTCCGCGCCACCCCTTCCAGCAGCCGGCGCAGTTCCGGCTCCGGAAAGTGATGCAGGAACAGGTTTGCGTAGATCACATCCATTCGCTCGATCCGCGGCGTCTCCAGCCAGGCGAACACGTCCGCGCATTCCACCACCCCTTCGCAACCCAGCCTTCGACACTCCTCAAGCGTCTCCTTCGACACAAGGTGGAGCCGATCCACGAAAGTTACCCGCGCGCCCCCGGGCGGAAGTTTCAGTCGCTTCAGGACGCTCAGCAGAAACGTGCCGTCCCCCGCCCCGATCTCCGCCAGTCGCCACCGCCGGTCCTCCGTCCACACAGGACGCGTGCGCCGGACCAGGATGCGGGTGTGTCCCATCAGGCGGTTCAATCGGCGCAAATCCCTTCGCGAACCGACGGCTCCCGCGTCGTCCACAGGCAGGTGGTCCAACAACTCAGGTTCAATGTCTCGAGTCATGTCGCTTCTTCCCAACCGGTCAATCTCCCCATAAAGCCACCCGCCGCCGGAACCGCGAGTCTGTGACTCGCAGCAACGCCCAACCACCTCTCCGCGCAGAATTCTCAACCCACTTCAAGCAGCGCGCCATGACAGGCAAATCCCGCCCCAAATGAAGTCGTCCACCAGAATCCGTCCGGCGTGCCTTGTTCCAAGGCGGCTTGGAGAACAAAGTAAACGCACGGGCTGCTCAGGTTTCCGTAATCACGAAGCACCCCGGCGCTGAGATTCGTCTCCCGTGCCGTCACTCCAAGACCCTCCCGCAGGGCCATCAGCACGTCCCTGCCGCCCGCATGCAATATCCAGCCCGGGATGTCCGAACGCTTCAATCCGGCCCCGGCCAGCGCCCGATCCAATACCTCGCCCGCCAGTTTCGCCGCAACCGACGGAACCTCCGGGGTCAGAATATTTCGCAGCATTCCCCGCTCATGCTCGAAGCGCAGCAGTTCGCGCCGGGCCGGATCCATGCGCGTGGTCAACCCTTTCCATCGGATGCGCCGCTTTCCGGGAATCGGTTCGCGGGTGAGCACCGCCGCCCCGGCTCCGTCTCCAAACAAACAGGCACTGATCAACACCCCGGGATCGTTGTCGAGGAAGAATGCCGCGCTGCAAATCTCCACACAGACGGACAACACCACGCGGCACCGGCCCCGACACAGAATTCCGTCCGCCACCTCCCAGTTCGGAAGCGCCGCGCCGCATCCCTGGCCCACCAGATCCACGGGCAGCACGTCCGGACGCAGACCCAGCCGCTCAGCCACGTAACTCGTCAGCCCGGGACAGAGATACCCGGTGCATGTGCTGATCACCACCGCGTCCACCGCTTCAGGCGCCAGCCCGGCATCAGCGAGGGCGCGTTCCGCCGCTTCCGCGGCCACCCGCGGCGCCCAGTGAACGAATCGTCGATGCAGGGAATCGGGATTCAGATCGAAGGCCTCGCCCAGGGGATTGAGCGCGAGATGCCTGGTGCAGATGCCGTTGTTGCCCAGCAGCACTTTTTTCAGAATGGCCCTCGAACGGAAAGTGAGTTGCTCGAAATGCGGCGATGCCTCCAGAGCCCGCCAGCAGTCACTCTGGGCGTAGGTGTACGGAGGCGTGGACGTGCCGAGTCCGCTGAAGAACATGGCCCATGTTAGTGCACGTTCCGGCCCGATGAAAGCAAGACACTCCGAATCGACCCGACGCGCTGCCCCCGGGCATCCTCTACCGTGTTCAAGCGTGCCAGCCCCTCATCCCCGTAGCATCCGAGGTGACTCGGATCACTTCCTAACCGAGCGCCTCAAAATCCTCCCGAATTCGCGCCCCACTCACCTCGTTCGAACCAGCGTCCGATCATCCTCGGTACCGGTGCGGCAGAGCTTTCGACTTTCGCAAGTCTTTCCCCGAAACGAGAGTCAGAGCGGATTCACATCCGCTGCTACCAGCAGAACCATTCCCTCTTCTTCGAAGGAGAAGGCGGGGCTGAGGGCGGGCGCGCTTCCCAACATTCAGTGGCAAGGTTCATCTGCTTCCTGTCCACCGTGTCCCTCCACGCTCCAGCGCTGCAATGCCGCTCGGAATGGCAAGACGTCGATGCGACGGATTATTCAAAGGAAAAAGTCGAATAATGCCCGATCATCACGAATAATGCCCGGGCCGCGCGGGTCAGACCGGATGAAAGGCAACATATGAAAACCATCAAACAAAGTCCTCCGGGCCATGGCCACCGCCACCATCGCTAAACGAATGGCCAGACCCAGCCATGTCACCCGCCGGCACTGGATGCGCCGCGGTGCCGGCGCCCTGCTGGCCGCCGGTTGCTGGCCCGGACGGTTGCGCGGCGCCGACAATGGCCGCGGTGGCGCGTTCCATTTTGTGGTGATCAACGACACCCATTTCCAGAGTCCGCGCTGCCCTGCCTGGTTCGAACGCGTGACCGCCCGCGTTCGCGCCCTCGATCCCCGACCCGAATTCTGCCTGGTGGTTGGGGACCTCGCCGAACACGGCACCACCGGGGAACTGGGCGCCATGCGCGAAGTCCTTCAATCGCTGCGCATCCCCTTCCACGCCGTCATCGGCAACCACGATTACGTCTCCGACACCGACCGTTCACCCTGGGACCGTCTGTTCCCCGGCAGCCTGAACCACCACTTCGAACACGCCGGCTGGCGGTTCATCGGACTGGATTCAAGCGAAGGCACCCAATGGCAAAACACCACCGTGTCGGACACCACCCTCCAATGGCTCGATGATCACGCGCCCCGGTTCGATCCCGAGACCCCCACCGTCCTGTTCACCCATTTCCCCATGGGCACCGGGGTCCCGATGCGGCCAGGTAACGCCGACGACTTGCTCGAGCGTCTCATCAAGCTGAATCTCGTCGCGGTCTTCAACGGCCATCATCACGGATTCACCGAACGCAAATCCGGAGGCGCCACCCTGCTCACCAACCGCTGTTGCGCCATCAGCCGCGACAATCACGACGGCTCCCCTGAGAAGGGCTTCTTCCTGTGCGCGGCCCGCGAGGGCGGCATCGACCGCAGATTCATCGAAGTCCATCCGCCCGCTGAGTGACCACTTCGTTCGGAAGCCATTCTCAAGCGCCTCACTACGCCTCCAGTTGCGGCCGCACCACCTTCTCGAAACAGTCCGGACAGATCGAGTGGCTGAAGCGCGCCTCGGATCGCCGTGAAATGTAGCTCTCCATCTGCTTCCAGGTGTTTTCCTCGTCCCTGATCTTTTTGCAGTAACTGCAGATCGGCAGCAACCCCTCCAACCGGTTGACATGTTGCCGCAATCCCAGGATCCGCTCCGCCACTTTCAGCCGGGCCGCCAGTTGTTCCTCATCGAATGGCTTCGTGAGAAAATCGTCCGCGCCCGCCTCCATCGCCTCCAGATAGTTGGTCTTTCCTTCCAACGAGGTCAGCATCACCACATAGGTGTAGTGTCCGCGATGCGTGCCCCGGATCATCCGGCACAATGCCAGTCCATCCGCTCCCGGCATGATCCAGTCGGAAATGACCACCGGTATCTCCTCCTGCTTCCAGATTTCCCAGGCCTCCAGTCCGTCCGGAACGGAGCGCACGTCGTGCCCCTGCTTTTTCAGCGTCATTTCCAGCCGCCGCCGGGAAACCGCGTCATCTTCCGCAATCAGTATCTTCATGCTGGCTCATGGCTCGCGACTCCGGTGGAAGGTCACCGGACACTTCATCCGAATGGATGAGCCCCGGCCCGGGTTCGCGTTCGCCTGCAAATTCCCCCGGCCGCTGGTTGAAATCAATCCTTCAATCCAGCGTCAGCCGCGGAAAGAATGCGAGGGCCGTCGCGCATGTGGCCTCGCTCAAGGCCTCCAGTGAACAGCCCCGCACCTCCGCCACCTTCGCCGCAATCGCCCGCACGTGCGCCGGTTCACAACGCTTCCCGCGATCCGGCACCGGGGCAAGGTAGGGACAATCCGTCTCCAGCAGAAACGCGTCCGCAGGGACGGCCGCCGCCGTTTCCCGGACTGTCGCCGCGTTCTTGAAGGTGATGATCCCGGTGAAACTGACCACCGATCCCATGTCCACGATGCGCCGCATCGCCTCCGGCCCGTCCACGAAGCAGTGAAACTGTCCCCGAACCCGGCCCGCAAACGGCGCCAGAATGCGAAGCGTGTCCTCCAGCGCGTCCCGCTGGTGGATCATGCAGTTCAGTCCCGAATCCGCCGCCACCTCCAATTGCTGCCTGAAAAGCGCCGCCTGCCGGGCCTTCAACGCCTCCACAGCGCCTCCTCCTTCAGGCCCGCCTTCCGCCGGCAACCGGTGATAATCGAGCCCCGACTCCCCGATCGCCACCACCTTCGGATGCTTTGCCATCCGTCGCAATTCCGGCCGGATGTCCTCCGGCGCCTCCTCCACGTGACACGGATGCCAGCCGGCCACGGCAAAGACATTCGGGTGCTGTTCCGCCAATTGAATCGCCCGCCCGCTGCTCACGAGGTCCGTCCCGATCGAGAAAATCCGGCGGATGCCCTGGGCCGTCGCCCGCTCAATGACCTGGGGAAGATCTTCCTGAAAATCGGGAAAATCCAGGTGGGCGTGCGTGTCGAAGAAGACCGGCAATTCCGGGTTCATGCGTTCAAACAGGGTCCAACGTGCCGGCCATTCTCGGGGCATCAGCGGGTTCGTGCAACCGCCAATCGGCAGCCAGTCCGCGGCGACACAGCCGAACCCGGAACCGCCCCGTTCGGCAGGTATCCGCTTGCCATGGGCGGAGCCGCTCCATTAGCCTTCCCGCCGTCACTGCAAACACAACCTCACACACACTCAGACTATGGCGCGTCACGTCACTTTGTTCACCGGTCAGTGGGCCGATTTGCCCCTCCAGACGCTGGCCCAGAAGGTCAAGGGCTTCGGCTATGACGGAGTGGAACTCGCCTGTTGGGGCGACCACTTCAACGTCACCGAGGCCCAGAAAAAGGAGTACTGCGACGGACGCCACGAGCTCCTCGCCAAGTTCGGACTCAAAACCTGGTCCATCTCCAACCACCTCGTCGGACAGGCCGTCTGCGACAATATTGACGAACGTCACAAGGCCATTCTCCCCGCGCACGTCTGGGGCGATGGCAAACCCGAGGAGGTCCGCAAACGCGCCGCCGAGGAAATGATGAAGACCGCTCATGCCGCCAAAAACCTGGGCGTCAAGGTCGTCAACGGTTTCACCGGCTCAAAAATCTGGGCCTGCCTCTACAGCTTCCCGCCCGTGAGCGAGGCTCAGATCGAGGACGGCTTCGCGGACTTCGCCCGCCGCTGGAACCCCATCCTCGATGAATTCAAAAAGGCCGGCGTCCAGTTCGGATTGGAGGTGCATCCCACCGAGATTGCCTTCGACATCGCCAGCGCCGGGCGGGCCCTGCAGGCGCTGGATAATCGTCCCGAGTTCGGATTCAACTACGACCCCTCGCATCTCGGCTACCAGGGCGTCGATTATGTGGCGTTCATCTATAAATTCGCGAAACGCATTTATCACGTGCACATGAAGGACGTCCATTGGTCGTCCACACCGACCGAGGCCGGCGTCTTTGGCGGCCACGTCGCATTCGGCGATGCCCGCCGTTTCTGGGATTTTCGGTCCCTCGGGCGCGGCTCCGTGAACTTCGAGGAAATCATCCGCGCGCTGAACCGGATCAATTACCAGGGCCCCCTCTCTGTGGAATGGGAGGACATCGGCATGGACCGCGAACACGGCGCGGCCGAGGCCTGCAAATTCGTCCGTCAGGTGGATTTTGCCCCCAGTCAGGTGGCCTTCGACGCCGCCTTCGACAAGAAGGCCCAGGGCAAGGGCT
>DATKEE010000204.1:0-6033 GCA_035544555.1 Candidatus Methylomirabilota bacterium | reverse complement strand
CGTTGAGCGAGATAGGCATTGCCGAGATTGTAACGCGCCTCGAGAGGGTCGGGATCCAGGCGCACCGACTCGGCGAAATGGGTGATGGCATCGGGAATCCGGCCGTGTCTTGCGAGGGCGCTGCCGAGGTTGTTGTGGACGGACGCCGGGTTGGGGGCGAATTCGAGGGCCGCTTCGAGATGCGTGATGGCCTCGTCGAATTGTCCTTGCGAGGCCAGCAGATTGCCGAGGTTGTTATGGGCCTCGGACTAGTCCGGATAGAGTTCAAGCGCGCGGCGATAATGCTTCTCCGCCTCCTCAACCTGGTTTTGCGCGGCAAGCGCGATGCCCAGGTTGTAATGTGTGGACTCATCCTCCGGATTCAGTTCTTCAGCCTCGCGATAAAGACTGATGGCTTCCTCCACCTGTCCTCTTTTGAGCAGTTCCGTGCCGCGGTTGATCAGATCGACGGTGGGATCCTTGTTCTCCGGCGCGATCAGGCCGTCGTCGGCGGGTGTTGCGATCGGCACCTGGACGGAATCCACAGTGGAGGCATCGGTCTCGCCGGACCGCGGGAGTTCCGGTTGTTCCGTTTCGGACGGGTTGTCCACAGCGGAGTTCTCCGCTGTCCGGGCGTCCGGCGCCGTTGTGGAGCCAGTCTCGCGCTGCCGCGGGTCGGACGGGATGAAGCGGGACAGGAGAATCAGCGCGATTCCCAGGGAGAGAAAAACGATCAACAGGGCTGGGGAGGATCGCCGCCTCACGTGTCTGGAGGGTCCTGATTTCCGTCGCATGGCTGACAAGTTAGCGTGGCCGGACGGATTGGAAACCATGAATTGAACGGACCCTTAGTGCCCGGAATGGGCCGGGGCGGTTTCCAGTGACGGCAGGGAAAATGTCCGGAACGGCTGTGGTTCCGCTTGGACCCGATCCTCAGTGATGCGGTAACAGCGGCCTGGCATCAGGTCGCGAAATTCCTGCCTGGTTCCCGTGGCCGGCCAGTCAATCCGGACTTCCACAATCCGGGTCGCTTGCCCCAGACCGATCTCCTGGCGCAGGGGTGATGCTCCAAAGCTCCCCCCGGATCCCACGGTCCGATGAATCGCGCGGGGGCCGTCGGGTGTCTCGACCGTCACGCGGATGCGGGCGCCGATGGCCGCGCGGTTGGAGCGGGTTCCAACCAGGTGAAGCACGATCCATCGGTTGTCGAATCCGGGATTCTCGAACAGCGCGTTGCGGTAGAAATCTCCCTCGTAGGCGCCGCCGATGGAGGCATAGATATCCTGATCCCCGTCGTTGTCGATGTCCCCGAAGGCAATGCCGTGTCCTTTCTGGAGATGGCCGAAGCCTCCCGCCGTGGTGACGTCCTGGAAGCGCTTCCCGCCGTCGTTCCGGAACATGCGGTTGGGGATCAGTGTGGAAAGATCCGGATCGCCGGTCCCGACATAAAAATCCAGGAATCCGTCGTTGTCGAGGTCGCCGAAATTACCGGACATGGCGTAAAGGACCCGGGACAGGCCGGATTGACGGGTGACATCGGTGAAGGTGCCGTCGCGGTTGTTTCGAAAGAGGCGGGCGCGCGCGCCGTTATGCGGCAGTCCCAGATGATCGGCCGCCACCACGCCCACGTCATCGATCAGGTAGCCCGCGACGAAAATATCCGGCCAACCGTCGTTGTCGTAATCAAAGAACCAGCTTGTGAAGCTGTGCACCGGTTCGGTCACGCCGGCGGCGGCGGCGACCTCGGTGAACTTCCACTCGCCGTCCGCGCCGGGACCGTCATTGCGATACAGGCGGTTGGGTTCGGCCCGGTTGGAGATGAACAGGTCGGGGCGACCGTCGTTGTTGTAGTCGGCGGCGACGACCGATTTGACGTGACCGAGGGTGGTGATTCCGGCGGACGCGGCCATTTCCGTGAAGGTGCCGTCGCCATTGTTCCGGAACAGTTCGCAGGGGTTGATGTTGCCCGGGGTGGTTTCGTTGCCGATGAAGAGGTCGAGCCTTCCGTCCCCGTCGAAGTCGAACCACACGGCGGTCTGGGTGGGATTGGCAGTGAGCAGTCCGGCTTCCTCGGTGACATCGGAGAAGGTGCCGTCGCCGTTGTTTCGGAGCAGTGAATTGGGATGATTGCCGGAAACCCCGAGCCAGCCGCCGCGCAGGACCAGCACATCGATCCAGCCGTCATTGTTGTAGTCGGCCTGAATCAAGTTCAGTCCGCCCCACAGACCCGTCAGGCCCGCTTCGGCGGTTCGTTCCTCGAATGTCCCGTCGCCCCGGTTTCTGAAAAGGCGGAGTGGATCGCGCAGTCCCCAGGCGGAGACCATGAGGTCGAGCCATCCGTCGTTGTCGAAGTCTTCGAGCACCACGCCGCCGGCGAGCGTGTTGAGGTCGAGACCGGCGGCCGGTGCGGCGTCGTGAAATCGGGGGACCGACTGATCGGAGGTGAAGGTTTCCGGGGGGATGCGCCAGCGTTCGGGGACACCGTCCGGCCATTCGCCGAGGGTCATGCAGGCGAGGTTGAGGAGCCAGCGGGCCTTGAGATCGTCGGGGAACTCCTCAAGTTGCCGGGTGAGCAGCTCGCGCGCGGCGCGGGAGCCGCGTGGCAGCCGATGGATCCCGCCCTCCCGGATCGGGAGCAGGCAGGAGTCGATGGTGTGATGATCGAGGCAGTTCTCCTGTTCCCCGAGGCGCAGCCAGGCGAGGGCGAGGCGGCTGCGCAGGTTGGAATGTCCGCGATCTCCGAGTTCCATGCCGCTGCTCTCGATGAACGTTCGCAGCTTTTCATATTCCTGGATGGCGTCTCCGGTGCGCCCCGCGCGCAGCAGCTCGGCGGCGAAGGTGGACTGAAGATTCAGGATTCTGGCAGTCTGGTCGGGGGCCGGGTTCCCTGCCACGAGTTGCTGGATGCGCTCCTGAATTGCCCGGGCTCGGGCCAGATTCAGATAGGGATTGCCGGAGGAATCCCGGTCGCCGGCGGCGGCGATTCTTTCCAACCGCTCCGCCATGCGTCCGGTTCCCAGGCTTTGGAAAGGTGTCGCGGCGTCCTCCGCGCCCGTGGCCGGGCCGGGTGTCAACAGCCAGAAGACAACCGGCAGCAGACAATGGCTGATGGCGACAGGCCAACGCGTGGCTCTCATGGGGTTCTTCATTCTATTACAACACCCTCGATCTCTACTGCCGTGCTGCTGAAACGAAAGCCAACGGTAGCGCGGGCGTCCCGCCTGCGAGTTCGGGCGCCGTCCCGGCGCTCGATTCAGAACCGCGCGGGCGCCCCTTGAATGGGTGGCGGGGCGGGTGTCGCCACCAACACGCCGCGTGGCGCACCCTAGTCCAACATGCCTGCCGTTGAAAGGTTCTTTCATTGTCCGCTCGTGCGCCTTCTGGCTAACTGGGCGCGATCCAATGACCACGAGCCCGCGTTCGATCCCCCTCCGGATTCCCCGTCTCCTTCTGGCGATTCTGCTTGCGACGGAAAGCGGCGCGCGGGCGAATGCGCAGGCCTTCGAATGGCGCGAGGAAGGCGTGGCGCGCAGCGCGGCCCTTCCGGTTCCGAAGGAGGGCCGGTCAGGTTTCACTCGTCTCGGAGAATCCACGACAGGCCTTGGTTTCACCAATCATCTCTCCGACGCGCGGGCGGCGGAGAATCAGATTCGCCTGAGTGGTTCCGGGGTGGCCCTGGGGGACGTGGATGGGGATGGGTGGTGCGACATCTATCTCTGCCGGATGGAGGGACCGAATGCTCTGTATCGGAATTTGGGAGGCTGGCGATTCGAGGAAATCACGGAGGAGGCCGGGGTGGGTTGTCCGGATCAATGGTCCACCGGGGCGGTATTCGGCGACGTCGATGGCGACGGGGATCTCGATCTGTTGGTGAGCTCGCTGGGGGGCGGGGTGCGGCTGTTCCTGAATGACGGGGACGGGCGGTTCACGGAATCAGAGGACTCAGGTCTGCTCAGGCGCTACGGGGCAATGTCCATGGCGCTGGCGGATCTGGATGGCGATGGGGATCTGGACCTGTATGTGGCGAACTACCGGACGACAACGGTCCGCAGCACGGGATTGCAGATGTTGCTGGTGGACGGCAGGCGCATGCTGCGTCCGGAAGATCGGGACGAGATGTACATCACCCCCGATGGATTTCTCCGGGAGCACGGGGAACCGGACGTGGTGTATTTGAACGATGGCAACGGGAGGTTTTCGCCGGTGGACTGGACGGATGGGATGTTTCTGGACGAAACGGGGCGGTCCTATGCGGAGGCGCCGCGCGGGTGGGGGTTCTCGGTGATCATTCGCGATCTGAACGGGGACGGATGGCCGGACATTTATGTGTGCAACGATTTCTGGAGCCCCGATCGTTTCTGGCTGGGCGACGGGCGGGGGCGGTATCGGGAAATCGCGCGCGAGGCACTGGCGAACACCAGCAGTTTTTCCATGGGCGTGGATGCCGCGGACATCAACCGGGACGGGCACGATGATTTGTTCGTGCTCGACATGTTGAGTCCGGTGCAGGAGCGCCGGATGCGGCAGACTTCGCTGGTGGGATTACAGCCGTGGCCTGTGGGGTATCCAGCGGAGCGTCCGCAGTTTGAACGGAACACGCTCTTTCTGGCGAGGGGGGACGGGACCTTCGCGGAGATTGCGCAATTGAGCGGTCTGGATGCGACCGAGTGGTCGTGGTGCCCGGTGTTTCTGGACGTGGATTTGGACGGGTTCGAGGATGTGTTGATCAGCAACGGTTACGGCTTCGACACGCAGGACATCGATGCGGACGCGCGGATTGCGGCGTTGGGACCGCTCCCGCGCAGCCGCATTCCCGAAAAGCTGCTGATGTATCCCCGACTGCCCCTGTCGAATTTCGCCTTTCGCAATCGCGGCGATCTGACTTTCGAGGATCGCAGCCGGGACTGGGGCTTTGACACATTCGGCCTGTCGCACGGGATGGCACTGGCCGACCTGGATAATGACGGGGATCTCGACGTGGTGGTGAACAACATGAACTCCGCGGCGGGTGTTTACCGGAATGAGACGTCGGCGCCGCGGGTGTCGGTGCGCCTGCGGGGCCGAGGCGGGAACACGCGGGGGATTGGCGGGCGCCTGGTCCTGTCGGGCGGGCCGGTCCGGCAGAGCCAGGAAATCATGGCGGGCGGGCGATATCTTTCCAGTGACGAGGCGGCGCGGGTGTTTGCAGCCTTGACGGAAGAAATGGAATTGGAGGTGCGCTGGCGCGACGGACAGGTGACGCGTGTGCCCGGAGTGCGCCCCAATCGGCTGTATGAAGTGCGGCAACCGGAAGGGAAGGAATCAACGGGCGCCGCATTTGTTTCCGATGAAACGGCGGGGGCGCGGAAGGAGCCGATTGACGTCTGGTTCAGCGAAGTGACCTCATGGCCGGGATACCGGCATGAGGAGGACACATTCGATGACTTCGCGCGTCAGCCGCTGTTGCCGCGTCGATTGAGCCAGCAGGGGCCGGGCGTGTCCTGGTTTGATCTGAATGGCGACGGGCGGGATGACCTGATCATTGGCAGTGGACGGGGAGGGCGTCCCGGGTTGTTTCGCAATCTGGGCGAGGGGCGGTTCGAAGTCTGGGACACGGCGTTCACGCGCGATGTCGTGGCGAGGGACCAGACTGCCGTGCTGGGATGGAATCCGGCTGCGGGAACCACGGAACTGCTGGCCGGATCCTCAAATTACGAGGATGGATCCTTCCTCGGGGCGCCCCTGGTGCGTTACAACCCGGCAACCGGCGAGATCGATGACACGCCGCGAGGACAGCTCTCAAGCACCGGTCCGCTGGCCATCGCCGATTTCGACGGTGATGGTGACCTGGATGTCTTCCTGGGCGGGCGCTGCATTCCGGGGCGGTATCCGGAACCGGCGACGTCGATCCTGTATCGGAACGATGACGGGGCGCTCCGGCCGGATGAACGTGCCGGACGCGTGCTGGACCAGGTGGGGTTGGTGAACGCGGCGGTGTGGAGCGATCTCGACGGGGATGGATTTCCGGAATTGATTCTGGCGTGTGAATGGGGACCGGTCCGCGTGTTTGGAAAC
>DATKEE010000203.1:0-8952 GCA_035544555.1 Candidatus Methylomirabilota bacterium | reverse complement strand
CAGCCTCCTCATCCTGCGTCCCCAGCGCCTGATACACCTCCCCGCCACACTTCCGCTCACCGTTCGGATCCTCCCCGGTCGGCAGTGTCCGCACTCCCAGCAGCAGCCCGCCTTCGTGGGGAGGATCCAGCCAGCGATGGTTGTGGAACACCTCGATGCTGTCGAGCGGCTGAATCTTGTGCCAGGCATACACCAGCGCCGCCGCCTGCAACCGTTGCGCCGCCGCCCCGTAATCCGCTGTGTGAAATCCCTGCTCCGACAGCATCACGGGCCGCACCTCCCCATTGCTCCGACGCATCGCGGGCCGCCGCATCCAGGCATCGAGCACCTCGATGTTTTTCATCGTAATCAATTCAGTGTCGAAATCATGCGCCGCCCGTTCGTCGTTCCACGTATCGGGTTTGAAGAGATTCTGCGGATACGGATGGTATGCCACGCCCCAATCGAAATCTCCCTCCACAACGGAATACCGGGCCAGCCATTCGAGCATCGTCCGCGGGGAATAGGACCGCCAGCCCGGATCGGGTTCAACGTTCCAGTGATGCGTCAACGAAATGAACACTCTCGCGTGGGGATTGAACCGTCGCGCCGTCAAATGGCACAACCGCATCGACCGGAGATATGTGTCGAGATACACCGCCAACGGCTGGAGGCCCATGTTCGTCCACGTCCATCCGTAGTCCACCTCGTTGTGCGGAATCCAGTTCGTGATCCGCCCGTGCGGGTCGCCCGGACGGGCGTAACGTTCGGCGAGGAACGCCAACGCCGCTTCATACACACGAGCCCCCGCCTCCGTCGCCAGGTTGGGCATGGCATATTCCCCTGCCGGATCCGCCTCCGGATGGACGATCCGTCCCACGAAGGCCGGATCGCCGTTGAATCGAATCAACACGATGGCCGACACCACCATCCCGTGTCGCGTGGCAAAACCAATCAGCCGGTCGTATTGCTCCAACGCGTGACGCCGGACAAACAGCGTGAGGCCATCCCACTCGATCTCCTCGCGATCCTCCCCCGGCGTCAGCGCGAACAATCCCGTCAGCGACAGATTGACGGTGATGTGTTGCACCCCCATCTCCGCCAGTTCCGGCAGAATGTCCCGCGCATCCACGCCCCCCATCCCCTTCTTCCCGACGGCCCGAATCGGCTCCAGATCATGTGCCGCGGCGCGCGACACGTCCGTCGTATACACCGCGTGCGAACACACCTCCGCCGCACCCGCCTCCGGAACCCGTATCACCTGCCAGCGCGAGGTGATGCGATCCCGGTCCCCGACCCGCCGCGCCAGCTCGATGCGAAACGCGCCACTCTGCTCCGGCGCCCGGATCCGTTGGACCCACGTTCCGATCTCCCCCTCCCACGCGGCGTGGTGAGGCCGGAGTTCTGCGATCCAAAGCGGCGCTTCCCCGGTCAGCGACACCGTTCCCTGAATGATCACTTTTTCGGCGCGCACCTCGACCGACTCGATGCGACACGGATATGCCGCGTCGAGATAGTCATTCACCTTGTTTGCCCGGGCCTCCTTTTCACGACGTCGCGAGGCCAGCTCCTCCGCTCCGCGAAGCTCCTCGACCGTCGGCGCCCGCAGTTCCAGCCCGCGAATCCGCGCCCGCACACCGGGCTTTCGTCCCCAGTCGAGTCTCAGCAACCGATCCTCGCCGCCCCAGCGTCCATGCGACAACCGGGCGAGGTCCGCGCTGGCCGCGGTCCACGTCTCCGCCTTCGCCAGTCCGCCCGGCGACACACTCCGCCCCGCCTCGATGGGCGGCCCGTAGAACAGTTCGAGTTCGTCCACGCCATCGGGACAGAAATACTCGAAGGCGAGCACGTGATGGCGCTCCGCGTCAAAATTCGCGGGCAGTTCCTTCAGCAGAAACCACGGATCCGAACCCGTGGTGCGCAACTCGAACATGCCGGGTTCCAGGGAATGCAATTCGATCTGATTCAGCCGCGACATATCGGGCTCCAGGGGGACGGCCGCGTCGGCCGTGGTGGCCGCCAGCAGAAACAGGATGGATGGCCATCGAATGGGCATGGTTCCGGGCGCCGCTTCCCCGATTCTCAATTCCACGTTCATCCCCCTTCCTTCATCTCTGCACCGCGCAAGCCCAACTGTTGCTCGAGCCTTTCCAGTTTGTTCAGAACGACCCGCATTTCCGAGGATTCCTCGTCGCGGCCTCCCAGGAGCAGCGAGGCCATCAAGCCGCTGATTCGGGAGACTTCATCCGTCACCGGTGCCACGGTATCGAGCTGCAGGGCGGCCAGGACTGCGATGGAAAGAATCAGCAGTACCAGTTGGAAGATGGTCAGTTGTTCCCGAGAGGCAGTATCGTTCGTTTGCATGACAGGTTGTTTCGTGAACCCTACGAAACGGGTTGAGTTTTTCGAGCCATCATTCAACCTGCCCTTTCTCACCTGAATTGAAGTCGCCCGGTTGTTTCCGCGTCGGAACGCTATTAAGACCACGCCACCTTCACGCGCAACCTGCCTCTCCCCCATTCATGAAAAGATTTCCGCTCCACCTCGTCATTGCCGGGCTGATCACCGGTCTAACCCTGCCGCTGCCGGCCGCTCAACACTCCAAATTATGGGGTGAACGCGGCGCTCAATGGACTCCGCAAGGCCGCCTGCCGGACTTTTCATTCGCCGGTTATCACTCGGGTGAGAACCCCATCCCCGAGCTGCCCCGGGGAACCAGCGTCAAAGAGTTCGGTGCCGTCGGCGACGGTGCGGCCGACGATACACAGGCGTTTCTCGACGCACTGGCTCACGTCACGAACGGTGTCATCGAGGTGCCGCCGGGCCGCTATCGGATCACGGGCCTCCTCGAAATCACCCGTCCAAACGTGATCCTTCGCGGCGCCGGCGCCGGCCGCTCCACGCTGTTCTTCCCGACACCGCTCAACGAAATCCGGCCCAATTGGGGCGCCACCACGGGCGGCAGACGCACATCGAATTATTCGTGGTCGGGCGGGTTCCTCACGCTCCGGGGAAGCTTTCAGTCGAAGACGCTGACCGGAATCATCGGCGAGGCAAATCGCGGCGACTCGAGGGTGCGGGTTGCCTCCACCGATTCGCTCCGGGTGGGCCAGCGCGTGGAGATCTTCCAGACGGACACCGCGGACAATTCGCTCGCCATTCATCTCTACTCGGGGGATTCCGGACCGGTGGGCAACCTCAACGGCCGCACCCGCTCCTCCCTTGTCTGCCGCATCACCCGCCTGGAGGGCGACCGTGTTCACTTCGACCGCCCGTTGCGGTGCGATCTCCGGCAGTCCTGGTCGCCGAAGGTTCGCGCCTTTGATCCCACCGTGTTCGAGTCGGGCATCGAGCATCTCGGCTTCGAGTTCCCGAACACCCGCTACGAGGGTCACTTTACCGAAGTGGGCTTCAATGCCGTCGCGTTTCGGGGCGTGGCCGATTGCTGGGTGCGCAATGTCCACATCCGAAACCCCGACAGCGGTCTGTTCATCGGCGGCAACTTCAACACAGTGCGGGACGTCGTCATCGAGTCCGCGCGCGAGCCAAACCGGAACAATACCGGCCATCATGGCATCTCGGTCACGGGCGGGGACAACCTGATCACCGGCTTCGACTTTCGCTCCCGCTTCATCCACGACCTCACCGTGAGCCATCACTGCTCCGGCAACGTCTTCTCGAAGGGACGTGGCGTGGACCTCGCGCTGGACCATCACCGTTACGCTCCCTACGAAAACCTCTTCACCGATCTTCACGCCGGCGCGGGCACACGATTGTGGCGATGCGGCGGCGGGGCGGATCTTGGAAAGCACTGCGGAGCGCGGGGCACATTCTGGAACATCCGCGCCGATCGACCGCTGGACTACCCGCCCGAAGGATTCGGTCCGCTCTCGATCAACCTCGTCGCCCTGGAGTCCCAGCGTCCGTCCGAAACCGATCCTGACGGCCGATGGTTCGAAGCGATTCCGCCCGCCGACATCCGTCCGCAAAACCTCCACGAAGCACAACTCGAAAAGCGCCTGGAGAATTGAGCCGCCTCAGTCGTTCTCCTCTTATCACATGCCCTCGATGAGCGGTCTGGACTTTGCGAGGGTCGAGTTCCTGGAACCGGCTTCGCCACACCGGAACCAGATGCGCAGCAGGCGCAACTCGTCGTAAGCCACCCTGCCTCCGAGTTCCTCAAACACCGGTGCCAGACGATCGAGTCCATGCCGCTTGAAGAGCGCCAGAACTGGTGCCCGCTGCTCCACCGGAAGAGCGCTCGCCGCCAGCACACGCCCGGCATCCAGGCGACCGCCCGAAACGACGTGCTGTTCCAGATGTTGCAGGATCGTTCCGCGCTTGACGCCGAAGCGCGCCGCCAGTTGATCAATCGTTTCTCCAACCGTGAAAGCTTCCCCAATCTCCTCGCAACGGCGGCGGACGGTCTTCAAACGGGTCGGTTGAGTTTCGCTTCCACCCACTGTGGCGGACCCGCCTGAGTGGCGCGACGCACCGTGCGCGCGGATGACCTCCAGAAAGCCTTCTCCATAGTTTGCCAGCCTGGCCTCGCCCACGCCGTTGATCGCCAGAAATTCCTCCGCCGTCCGGGGCAGCCGCCTTGCCATCTCCACCAGCGTGCGGTCCGAGAAAATGATGTAGGCGGGAAGACCGCCCTGGTCGGCCAGTTCACGCCGCTTCCGGCGCAGCAACTCGAACAGTCCGGAATCGTGGGTTGCTTGTGAATCCGATCCCGTGCGGACCCCGGCCGGTTCGCGGCCTCGCCGGACGAACACCCGTTCACCATTCAACACTGCCCGGGCACGACCCGACAGCCGGAGCCCGCCGAACTCAAGATCCTGTTTCACCAATCCTTGTTCGATGAACTGTTTCGCGAGCTCACGCCATTCCCGGACGCTGAATTCCCGGCCCACACCATGAACCGGAAGCCGGTCGTGGCCGCGGGACAACACCCGTTGCGAACGCGACCCACGCAGGACGTCGATGATGCGCACGGGCCCGAATGACTCGCCGGTGCGCTCGACGCACGTTAAGAAATTGCGCGCGGCCTCGGTGACATCGACCTGATCTGTCCGCCCGTCGCCCGCCCGGCAGCGGTCGCATTGCCCGCACCCGCCTTCGTGTGCTTCGCCGAAGTAGGCCAGCAACGGGATGCGCCGGCAGCCGGCGGCCTCGGCGTAGCGGATCATCGCCTCCAATCGGGCCTGACGCCCGGACCTTTCGGAATCCGCCCCCTGATCGATGAAGCGCCGGATGGTGACTGCGTCGGCGCGGCTGTGCAGCAGGAGGCAATCGGCGGGCAGGCCGTCACGCCCTGCGCGCCCGATCTCCTGATAGTAACCCTCGAGGTCCCGCGGCAGGTTGTAGTGGAGAATGAACCGGACATTGGATTTGTTGATGCCCATGCCAAAGGCAATCGTCGCCACCATCACCACGTCGTCATCGTGGATGAACCGCTCCTGGTTGCGGCGTCGGCTCTCGCTATCGAGCCCCGCGTGATAGGGCAACACCGGCCAATCCCGGGCGGCGAGTTCCGCGGCCAGTTGGTCCACCTGCTTCCGGGTGCTGCAGTAAACGATGCCCGCCTGCCCGCGGTGCTGCTCCAGAAACGTCAGGGTCTGCCCGAGTCCGTCACTCCGCGCCTGGACGCCAAGGAAGAGATTCGGACGGTTGAAACTCCCCGTGATCTCGCCGGCAGCTTCGATTCCCAGGAGACGGCGGATGTCCCGGCGGACGCGCGGCGTGGCCGTCGCGGTCAGCGCCACACAAACCGCCTCGGGAAAACGCTGCCGCACCTGTTCGAGCTGGCGATATTCAGGCCGGAAATCGTGTCCCCACTCGGAAATGCAATGCGCCTCATCCACAGCGAGGCAGGCGAGGCGACTCTCTTCCAGAAGGAGCAGAGTCTCCGGACGCAGCAACGTCTCGGGCGCCACGTACAAAATCCGCGCCTCCCCGCCGCGAACGTTCCGCGCCGCCGACAGGTATTCGCGATGCGACAACGAACTGTTCAGGAACGCCGCGCGCACCGCCAGTTCATGAAGCTGGTGCACCTGGTCCTGCATCAGCGCGATCAACGGCGACACGACCACCGTCAGCCCGTCCAGCAACAGCGCGGGCAGTTGGTAGCAGAGCGACTTGCCGCCGCCCGTCGGCAGAATGACCAGCGTGTCGCGGCGCTGCAGGATGCGGGTGACGACGGCGTGTTGTTGGGGAAGAAACTCGGCGAAGCCGAAGACCTGCTTCAGCAACGCGCGGGCAGTTGCCAGTTCAGGAACCGGCGCCGGCTCCGCGCGCGGTTGTTGAAACGGTTGGTGCCCTGACCCCGGGGCTGCGCCGGGCAGCGGTTTCTCCTCCAGAAACCAACCCGACAATTGTCCATGACAGCGCAATTCCTCGTCCGGACGCTCGGGCGGCCGCCACCAATGGGCCAATGACACGCGCAACAAGGTTCCGGCGGGAATGACTTCCACCGGTTCCTGAAACCCGACAAACGTCAGCGTGCGCCCGCCATCCTCGGTCGGGTAACGGTACCGGATCCGCCTGGCGTCCGTGTCCCGTTCCAGCGGCTGGTCCGGCACCCAGAACAGGGTGCTGCGGGAGGGGATCCCCGTGCGTTCGGCGATGTAAAGGCATCCGGAAGGCAAGGCCTGCAAGAGGCCATCGAAAAGCGGGTCCGGGCCGCCCATGACCGACGGCATCAGCCTCCGGATGATTTCCCCCGCGTCCCGCACGCGTTTCAGCCGCCGCCCCGAATACACGAGGATGTTCTCAACATGCGGCGGCACAATGTGTGGATCGGGTGAGGACTCGATCTCCCAGACCTCGCCGACTTCATACTCCAGGCCGGCATGGTCGCCGGCCAATGCGCCCGCGAACACGAGCCGCACACTGCGACCCTCCAGGGTAACGCCGCCCACACAAGCGCCGCCACCCCGCCGCGTCTTCGCCACGATCAATACACGCATGACCCCCTCACTCCGGTGTCAAATGAACAATCTCCAATCCGAATTCCCGCTCCAGCCGCTCCGCCACCAGAGACCGATGGCAGGCCAACGGCGCCCGTTCAACGCAGAACAACGCCACCGACCGGGCGCCGCTCACCTGATCGATGAATCGCCGAGCATCGAAACAGGCAAGGCATTCCTCGCGATATCCCGCAACAAACGCCTCGCTCAACTCCGAGCGCTCCCGTTTGGCGGTTCGCCGCGCCCGGTCCGCCGCCGCCTGCCGCTCGCGCATCGTCTTCCCCGGCGCCAGTTCCTTCACATGCAGATACCGGATGCCGAGTTCCGTCAGCCGCGCCTGCAACCGGCGGCTGTTCACAAACGCGTACTCGCGCCCGCGCACACCCCGTCGCAACCGGATATCGCAAAACAGATCCACTCCAGCCTCCTTGAGAGCCGCGAAGAACGCGGCCTCCGTCCACCCATACGCCCCGATCGTCAGGATCCGGAAAGGCTGGCTCGGGCTCATCGTCGTTTCGCGCGGCGGTCACCCTCAGCAGCCGCAGTCCCGGAACGGCTTGTCCTCTTTCAACGGGTATCCTCCGTGTCATCGTCCCGGCCCGGGCCGTAACGCTTGCGCGAAGTCAACACGGGTCCGCCAAAAAAATCAAGCTGCCCGCCGGTCAACCGATCCATCACCTGGAGCTGCGTGAGCAACCGGTTGTCCTCGTCGATGTGGAGAAACGGGATGCCGGCAACCGCAAGCGCCTCGCCGATCATCTTGCTGCGATGACATTGCTCGGGTTTTCCCTCGCTGCACATCAACGCCGCGCGCAACCCCTGTTCGTGCGCCTTGCGCAAACGCCCGATCCCTTCCCGGAAAAAGGGCCGGGTCCGCACTTTGTCGTAATCCACCTTGCCGTCGGTGTAACACTCCAAACCCCGCGGTTGCCCGCCCAGCGTGTCCCCCATGAAGACATAGCGAATGCCATGCGCCTTGAGCGCCGCTTCAAAAACCTCCTTCGAAAACTCCGGTTTGAACTTCGAATACGGCGCCGACCGCACATCGAGCACGTATTCAATGCGATGCTGCCGGAGGACGGCGAGGAATCCCTCGAGGGAACGCGCTCCGTAGCCGATCGTGTGGAGCGACGGTCCGGTTTCGGGAGAGTCGGCTGCTTGGGAAACGGGCTCGCTCATGGCGCAACAAATGTCGCGAGCCGCCGGAAGGATTTCAATCTCCAAACCGCCACCGACTCCGCAAGGCGCTCCGGAATCGCGAGCCGGGGTCCTGGAGCGCGGGGATGCGCGGGAAGCGCTTCACCGCGTTGGCTTCGCTTCGCAGGCATCCTTCTCACGGCGATCCGACGGCTTGTCTGCGGGCCACATGAGGCGGAGCATCCGACCATGCGGCTGGAAGATCCAGTTAGAACGTGCACATTAGGGGTCAGGTCTCAACATTCAACATTTTCCACCCTGTTGCGGGCCATTCCCGGTCAGGCCAACGCAAGTCGCCTGATAATAATACGACGCCAATTTGTTGAATGTTGAGACCTGACCCCGCACGACCCTTGCGCCGTTGCTGGACTGAGTCCACGCTCCAGTCAACCATGCCATCGCATTCCATGACAATCCGCGCGGCCTCCCTCTGCACATTGCTGGCGCTGCCCCTTCCCGGCGACCTGCCAGCCGCCGCGACGGGCGAACTGGGCCGTCCGTTTGCCGGCTACAGGAGCATACTCGACTTTGGTGTCTCGGCGACGAATTCAGCCGCCTCCAACCGGGAGGCGCTCCAGCGCGCCATCGACTGGGCGAACACTGCTATGGCTATCCGCTCGGCGGCGAGTTCATCCGCATCGATCATTGCTACGACGTTCCGCGTATTCTCCACTGCCACCGCGACATCGGGGATCATCGGTGAGCCCATGCGGCCGCGATGTGCTCCAGACCTTCCCGATTCACCACGCCATCGTGGACGGCGCCTCGAACCTGCCGGCGACCTCATAAATCTCCCCACAGCGTTTGC